>NZ_JVEL01000629.1:0-1883 GCF_001076875.1 Serratia sp. 506_PEND | reverse complement strand
GTGCTGAAAACCACCGCCACCGACATGGGCGCGCCGGGCATCGACGCGCTCTACGGCTGGGGGATGATCAACCTGGGCAAAGCCATCAACGGCCCGGGCATGTTCTATACCGTCGAAGATATTCCTGCGGAGTTCCGCATTCCGGATCCGACGGGCGTGGCCTACGGCCCGACCCAGTTTGTCGCCAATATTCCGGGTCTGGGCGCCGAGGTGGATGCCGGCACGCTGCACGCCAGAAAGTGTGACGACATCAGTTGCGAACTGGAAGTCTACTCCAACAACATCTCCGGCCATGGCGGCCTGACCAAAGAAGGGAGGGGCACGCTGGTCATGACCGGCGCCAACACCTATTCCGGGCCGACGCTGGTCAATCAGGGGCGGCTGGCGATCAACGGCTCGGTCACCTCGGCCGTCAGCGTGCAGAGCGGCGGCATCGTCGGCGGCAGCGGCACGGTCGGTTCGCTGACCGCCCGCCGCGGCGGCACCGTGGCGCCGGGCAACTCGATCGGCACCCTGAACGTGGCCGGCGACGTCAGCTTCGAGCCGGGTTCGCGCTATGCGGTGGAAGTGGGCCCGAACGGCCAGAACGATCGGATCCAGAGCAGCGGAGCGGCGACGATCGGCGGCGGTGAGGTGGCGGTCACGCTGGAGGACAGCAGCAACCTGCTGACGCAAAGCGAGGTGCGCAGCCTGCTGGGCCAGCAGTACACCATCCTGAGCGCGCAGCAGGGGGTCAGCGGACAGTTTGACGCGGTGGCGCCGAACTACCTGTTCCTCGGCACCGGGCTGAGCTACCAGCCGACCGGGGTAACGCTGAGCGTCGGGCGCAACGGCACAAGCTTCGCCAGCGTGGCGCAGACGCCGAACGAACGGGCGGTGGCGGCGGCGGCGGATGCGCTGGCGGCGGGCAACCCGGTGTACGAGAGCCTGCTCAACAGCGGCACGGCGGGCGAGGCGCGGCAGGCGTTCCGTCAGCTGTCGGGGCAAATCCATGCGGATATCGCGTCGGCGCTGGTGAACGACAGCCGCTACCTGCGTGAGGCGCTGAACGGGCGTCTGCGTCAGGCGGAAGGGCTGGCGAGCTCGTCGGCCATCAAGGCGGACGAGGACGGCGCCTGGGCGCAGTTGCTGGGAGCGTGGGACCATGCGTCGGGCGACGCCAACGCCACCGGCTATCAGGCCTCGACCTACGGGGTGCTGGTGGGGCTGGACTCGGCGGCGGCGGCCGACTGGCGGCTGGGGGTGGCGACCGGCTACACCCGCACCTCGCTGCACGGCGGATACGGGTCGAAGGCGGACAGCGATAACTACCACCTGGCGGCGTACGGCGACAAGCAGTTCGGGGCGCTGGCGCTGCGCGGCGGGGCGGGCTACACCTGGCACCGCATCGACACCAAGCGGTCGGTGAACTACGGGATGCAGTCGGACCGCGACACGGCGAAGTACAGCGCGCGCACCGAGCAGCTGTTCGCCGAAGCGGGCTACAGCGTGAAGGGCGAGTGGCTGAACCTGGAGCCGTTCGTCAACCTGGCGTACGTGAACTTTGAAAACAACGGCATTGCGGAAAGCGGCGGCGCAGCGGCGCTGCGCGGCGACAAGCAGCACACCGACGCGACGGTGTCGACGCTGGGACTGCGCGCGGACACTGAGTGGCAGGTGAGCCCGGGCACGACGGTGGCGCTGCGCAGCGAGCTGGGGTGGCAACACCAGTACGGCGGGCTGGAGCGTGGCACCGGGCTGCGGTTCAACGGCGGCAACGCGCCGTTCGTGGTGGACAGCGTGCCGGTGTCGCGCGACGGGATGGTGCTGAAGGCGGGGGCGGAAGTGGCGGTGAACGAGAACGCCTCGCTGTCGCTGGGCTACGGCGGGCTGCTGTCGCAGAA
>NZ_JVEL01000628.1:0-1735 GCF_001076875.1 Serratia sp. 506_PEND | reverse complement strand
CGACGGGCGTGGCCTACGGCCCGACCCAGTTTGTAGTGGATCTGCCGGGCGTCGGCGCGGTGCTGGACAAGGGCAAACCGACCGAGCGCGTCTGCAGCGATGTGTTGTGCGGCCTGGATTTCTGGAGCAACGACATCTCCGGCCATGGCGGCCTGACCAAACAGGGCATCGGCACGTTGGTGCTGACCGGTAACAACACCTATTCCGGCCCGACGCTGGTCAATCAGGGGCGGCTGGCGATCAACGGCTCGGTCACCTCGGCCGTCAGCGTGCAGAGCGGCGGCATCGTCGGCGGCAGCGGCACGGTCGGTTCGCTGACCGCCCGCCGCGGCGGCACCGTGGCGCCGGGCAACTCGATCGGCACCCTGAACGTGGCCGGCGACGTCAGCTTCGAGCCGGGTTCGCGCTATGCGGTGGAAGTGGGCCCGAACGGCCAGAACGATCGGATCCAGAGCAGCGGAGCGGCGACGATCGGCGGCGGTGAGGTGGCGGTCACGCTGGAGGACAGCAGCAACCTGCTGACGCAAAGCGAGGTGCGCAGCCTGCTGGGCCAGCAGTACACCATCCTGAGCGCGCAGCAGGGGGTCAGCGGACAGTTTGACGCGGTGGCGCCGAACTACCTGTTCCTCGGCACCGGGCTGAGCTACCAGCCGACCGGGGTAACGCTGAGCGTCGGGCGCAACGGCACAAGCTTCGCCAGCGTGGCGCAGACGCCGAACGAACGGGCGGTGGCGGCGGCGGCGGATGCGCTGGCGGCGGGCAACCCGGTGTACGAGAGCCTGCTCAACAGCGGCACGGCGGGCGAGGCGCGGCAGGCGTTCCGTCAGCTGTCGGGGCAAATCCATGCGGATATCGCGTCGGCGCTGGTGAACGACAGCCGCTACCTGCGTGAGGCGCTGAACGGGCGTCTGCGTCAGGCGGAAGGGCTGGCGAGCTCGTCGGCCATCAAGGCGGACGAGGACGGCGCCTGGGCGCAGTTGCTGGGAGCGTGGGACCATGCGTCGGGCGACGCCAACGCCACCGGCTATCAGGCCTCGACCTACGGGGTGCTGGTGGGGCTGGACTCGGCGGCGGCGGCCGACTGGCGGCTGGGGGTGGCGACCGGCTACACCCGCACCTCGCTGCACGGCGGATACGGGTCGAAGGCGGACAGCGATAACTACCACCTGGCGGCGTACGGCGACAAGCAGTTCGGGGCGCTGGCGCTGCGCGGCGGGGCGGGCTACACCTGGCACCGCATCGACACCAAGCGGTCGGTGAACTACGGGATGCAGTCGGACCGCGACACGGCGAAGTACAGCGCGCGCACCGAGCAGCTGTTCGCCGAAGCGGGCTACAGCGTGAAGGGCGAGTGGCTGAACCTGGAGCCGTTCGTCAACCTGGCGTACGTGAACTTTGAAAACAACGGCATTGCGGAAAGCGGCGGCGCAGCGGCGCTGCGCGGCGACAAGCAGCACACCGACGCGACGGTGTCGACGCTGGGACTGCGCGCGGACACTGAGTGGCAGGTGAGCCCGGGCACGACGGTGGCGCTGCGCAGCGAGCTGGGGTGGCAACACCAGTACGGCGGGCTGGAGCGTGGCACCGGGCTGCGGTTCAACGGCGGCAACGCGCCGTTCGTGGTGGACAGCGTGCCGGTGTCGCGCGACGGGATGGTGCTGAAGGCGGGGGCGGAAGTGGCGGTGAACGAGAACGCCTCGCTGTCGCTGGGCTACGGCGGGCTGCTGTCGCAGAA
>NZ_JVEL01000627.1:630-1571 GCF_001076875.1 Serratia sp. 506_PEND | reverse complement strand
CCGCAAAAGGTGGTGCTGCTGGGGCAGCGCCTCAGCACCGGCACGTATAAAGGTACTGACCCGGTGCAGGTGTTCTCCGACGAACAGGCCGCCGGCCTGTTTGGCCGGGGGAGTCAGGCGCATCTGATGGTGAAGGCGGCCATCACGGCTTATCAGTTCCTGCAGCTGTTCGTGCTGCCGCTTGATGACAATAGCACCGGCGGTATTGCGGCGACGTCGACCATCACGTTGACCGGCGATGCAACCGGCGCAGGACAAAACAGCGTGTGGATTGCCGGGGTGCGTATCGATGTCGCCGCCGCGAACGCCGACGCGCCGACCACGATGGCCACCAAGCTTGCTGCTGCCATCAATGCCAACAAGAGCCTGCCGGTCACAGCGGCTGCAGCTGCCGGCGTGGTCACGCTGACCGCCCGCAATAAGGGCACGTTCGGCAACGAGTTCGGCGTGCGTGCGACAACCACCGTGCCAGGCGCGTCCGTTGCCGTGGCTGCCGGCACTGCCGGGGTCGGCGACCCGGACGTGTCGGCGGCGCTTGCCATTATCTACGGCTCCGGCTTCAACGTGGTGATTAACCCGTATTCCAGCGACGACTCGCTGACGGCGCTGCGTACCTTCCTGGAATCGGTCTCCGGCCCTTTAGTGCAGCGCGGTGCCGTTGGCGTAGCCGGCTGGCGCGGCACGCTCGCGACCGCCACGACGCTGGCCGGTGACCTGAACGAAGGGCGTATCACGCTTGCCTGGCATAACGGCTCGCAGTTGCCTAATGCCTTCATCGCTGCCGGCTACGGCGCGGTACTGGCCAGCCAGGATGACCCGGCGCGGCCGTATGACGGCCTGCCCATTACCGGGCTGGATGTCACCGCCCTGGGCAGTCAGCCGGGCGGAACGGAGATTGAGAGCGCGCTGTGGAACGGCGTGACACCGCTCAAGGTGGGACC
>NZ_JVEL01000627.1:0-617 GCF_001076875.1 Serratia sp. 506_PEND | reverse complement strand
CAGATTGTGCGCGCTATCAGCACCTACACCACCAGTGCCGACGGTGCCACCGACCCGTCACTGCTGGACATTACCAGCATTCGCTCGCTGGATTATGTACGCCTGGCGATCGATACCCGTATCGAGCTGCGCTTCCCGCGCCAGAAGAACACGCCGCGCGTGGGCCGGGCTGTGCGCTCGGAAATCCTCAACGTGCTGTATCAGCTTGAAGATATGGAGATTGTGGAGAACGTCGACCAGTACAAGGCGGGCGTCCTCGTGCAGAACAGCGAGCAAGACAGCGGCCGTCTGAACTGTGTCATTCCGACCAACATCGTCAGCGGTCTGCATGTGATTGCATCTCGCATCGACATGATCCTCTAAGGAGTCACAATGGCAATTCCATACATGGGGGCGGTGGTCCTCGAAGTGAACGGCCGCGAGGTCGAGGTGACGGAGTTCAACGTCAACAACAACACCGGCCGCAAGCTGGTCAAGACCATGAACTCCACCGGGCGCGCTAAGGGCTACTGCTCTGGCATTGAGACTTTCGAGCTGTCGCTGACGGTGGCAATGCCGCTGGGCGACACCTCTATCGACTGGGAGAACGTCGTCGGGGCCAAGCTGACCCAGTACCC
>NZ_JVEL01000626.1:0-1903 GCF_001076875.1 Serratia sp. 506_PEND | reverse complement strand
GACGCCGGGCACAAAACCCTGCCGCTGGTCATCCCTGTCCTGTTCTATACCGGCAAACGCAGCCCGTACCCTTACTCCACCAACTGGCTGCAGGAGTTTGATGACCCCACACTGGCGGAAAAACTGTACACCGGCGATTTTCCGCTGGTTGATGTGACGGTCATTCCCGACGAAGAGATTATGGGTCACCGCAGCATGGCCGCACTGACCCTGCTGCAGAAACATATTCGCCGGCGCGACCTGGCCGAACTGACCGACAGGCTGTCCGCCATTCTGCTGACCGGCTATCTCTCTTCGCCGCAGGTGATTTCGCTGATACACTATATTATCCAGGCCGGTGAATCGGCGAATGCGCAGGCATTTGTTCGCGAACTGGCCCTGCGGGTTCCGCAACACGAGGAGGAACTGATGACCATCGCACAACAGCTAGAACAAAAAGGTATCGAGAAGGGTATCGAACAGGGTATCCAGAAAGGTATCCAGTTGGGTGAACAACGCGGTATTGAGAAAGGGCGCCATGAAGGCAAACTCGAAGTTGCCCGTACCATGCTGGCCAACGGCCTCGATCGCGATGCGGTCATGAACATGACCGGGCTGACCGCTGACGACCTGGCGCAGATCCGCCACTGAGCCCCCGGGCAGGGGGTCACCCTGCCCGAAAATCCCGCCCCCGCGCAACCCCATACGCCCGGTTGTTGACCCTGCATTGAACTCCCTGTCCCCAAAGCGTGGGTGCCGTCACGTCTGTGACATTGCCGCGCGACGGCGCTTGCTTTTGCGCCGGTTTGTTTGCATGTTGTTAACATAATTATAATATAATCAAAAATATGGTGACACAGCAATGTCCATTCAACTCCAGGAGATGCTGCGCGAGCTGCAGGGTACACTGTGCGCGCTGCAAAGCACCCTCACCGCCCTCGGCGCGGTGCTCGAACAGGCCCTGAGCACGGCCGACGCTGCCGACGACGCGGGCGCCGACACCGCCGCGCCCGCCCCCCGGGCCGACGATACCGCCCCCCGGAGCCGCACCTCGACGCCGGTTCGCCTTCCCCCGGTCCGGCCGCGCGCGCGCCGCAATCACCTGACCGCCCCGGAGGTGGCGGCCCTGCTGGCCGGCGCCCGCCTCACCACCCAGGGCCCCCGCGACCACGGCCTGCTGCTGCTGTGCTTCCTGCACGGCCTGCGGGCCAGCGAGCTGTGTGACCTGCGCCTGTCCGACGTCGACCTGGCCGGCGGCAGCATCGCCATCCGCCGCCTTAAAAAGGGGTTCTCCACCCGCCATCCGCTGCCCGACGAAGCCGCTGACGCCCTCCGGGCCTGGCTGACTGCCCGCGACCGCTATCCGGGCGCCGGGCAGAGCGACCGGCTGTTTCTGTCGCGGACCGGCCGACCGCTGTCGCGCCAGCTGCTGCACCACCTCATCGGGCGTCTCGGGCGCCAGGTGAACCTGCCGGTGGGAGCGCACCCGCACATGCTGCGGCACGCCTGCGGGTTTGCCCTGGCGGACCGGGGTATCGACACCCGGCTGATACAGGACTACCTGGGGCACCGTAACATCCGCCACACCGTGTGGTACACCGCCAGCAATGCCGCGCGCTTTCGCGGCCTGTGGCACCGGCCGGTGAGCTGCGGGTGCGCGGTGTCGCCGGCCCGGGCCGCGTGGCACGGATAGCGGTTGTCGCGCGCGCATCCACAGCCCATAATCCCCCCTGCAATCATCATCATGCTAATCATACCTTGGGAGGTAACGACCGTGAGTCAGCGAAAATACCTGACACAGACGGAAGTGGGGCGTCTGCTCGAATCGGCAAAACGACAGAAGGGCAACCCGGAACGGGACTACTGCCTGATATACATGAGCTTCGTGCACGGCTTTCGCGTCACCGAAGCCTGCCGCCTGCGC
>NZ_JVEL01000625.1:0-3280 GCF_001076875.1 Serratia sp. 506_PEND | reverse complement strand
AGGCAGGTATTCTAACCAACTGAACTACCGCTCCACCGATTCTTTTACGTTGCATCTTTCGATGCCGGCAACATCGCGTTCTGCGATTTGCGCATTACCAGTCGTCACACTGATAACGTTTATTTGATGCCTGGCAGTGTCCTACTCTCGCATGGGGAGACCCCACACTACCATCGGCGCTACGGCGTTTCACTTCTGAGTTCGGCATGGGGTCAGGTGGGACCACCGCGCTATTGCCGCCAGGCAAATTCTGTTTCATTCCAACCGCTTCACTTCCATGAAGCCATCAGAACCAATCTCGGAACTTCGCTGAAAATCTCTCTAAAAACACCTTCGGTGTTGTAAGGTTAAGCCTCACGGATCATTAGTACTGGTTAGCTCAATGCATCGCTGCACTTACACACCCAGCCTATCAACGTCTTAGTCTTAAACGTTCCTTCAGGGGCCTTAAAGGCCCAGGGAAGACTCATCTTGAGGCAAGTTTCGCGCTTAGATGCTTTCAGCGCTTATCTTTTCCGCACTTAGCTACCGGGCAATGCCATTGGCATGACAACCCGAACACCAGTGGTGCGTTCACTCCGGTCCTCTCGTACTAGGAGCAACCCCTCTCAATCTTCCAACGCCCACGGCAGATAGGGACCGAACTGTCTCACGACGTTCTAAACCCAGCTCGCGTACCACTTTAAATGGCGAACAGCCATACCCTTGGGACCTACTTCAGCCCCAGGATGTGATGAGCCGACATCGAGGTGCCAAACACCGCCGTCGATATGAACTCTTGGGCGGTATCAGCCTGTTATCCCCGGAGTACCTTTTATCCGTTGAGCGATGGCCCTTCCATTCAGAACCACCGGATCACTAAGACCTACTTTCGTACCTGCTCGAGCCGTCACTCTCGCAGTCAAGCTAGCTTATGCCTTTGCACTAACCTCACGATGTCCGACCGTGATTAGCTAACCTTCGTGCTCCTCCGTTACTCTTTGGGAGGAGACCGCCCCAGTCAAACTACCCACCAGACACTGTCCTCACCCCGGATCACGGGGCCGAGTTAGAACATCAAACATTAAAGGGTGGTATTTCAAGGATGGCTCCACGCAGACTGGCGTCCACGCTTCAAAGCCTCCCACCTATCCTACACATCAAGGCTCAATGTTCAGTGTCAAGCTATAGTAAAGGTTCACGGGGTCTTTCCGTCTTGCCGCGGGTACACTGCATCTTCACAGCGAGTTCAATTTCACTGAGTCTCGGGTGGAGACAGCCTGGCCATCATTACGCCATTCGTGCAGGTCGGAACTTACCCGACAAGGAATTTCGCTACCTTAGGACCGTTATAGTTACGGCCGCCGTTTACTGGGGCTTCGATCAAGAGCTTCGCCTTGCGGCTGACCCCATCAATTAACCTTCCAGCACCGGGCAGGCGTCACACCGTATACGTCCACTTTCGTGTTTGCACAGTGCTGTGTTTTTATTAAACAGTTGCAGCCAGCTGGTATCTTCGACTGGCTTCAGCTCCATCCGCGAGGGACTTCACCTACATGCCAGCGTGCCTTCTCCCGAAGTTACGGCACCATTTTGCCTAGTTCCTTCACCCGAGTTCTCTCAAGCGCCTTGGTATTCTCTACCTGACCACCTGTGTCGGTTTGGGGTACGATTTAATGTTACCTGGAGCTTAGAGGATTTTCCTGGAAGCAGGGCATCAACTACTTCTGCACCGTAGTGCATCGTCATCACGCCTCAGGGTTAGCATGCAACCGGATTTACCAGGTCACACCCCCTACACGCTTAAACCGGGACAACCGTCGCCCGGCTAGCCTAGCCTTCTCCGTCCCCCCTTCGCAGTAACACCAAGTACAGGAATATTAACCTGTTTCCCATCGACTACGCTTTTCAGCCTCGCCTTAGGGGTCGACTCACCCTGCCCCGATTAACGTTGGACAGGAACCCTTGGTCTTCCGGCGAGCGGGCTTTTCACCCGCTTTATCGTTACTTATGTCAGCATTCGCACTTCTGATACCTCCAGCAACCCTCACAGGCCACCTTCAACGGCTTACAGAACGCTCCCCTACCCAACAACGCCTAAGCGTCGCTGCCGCAGCTTCGGTGCATGGTTTAGCCCCGTTACATCTTCCGCGCAGGCCGACTCGACCAGTGAGCTATTACGCTTTCTTTAAATGATGGCTGCTTCTAAGCCAACATCCTGGCTGTCTATGCCTTCCCACATCGTTTCCCACTTAACCATGACTTTGGGACCTTAGCTGGCGGTCTGGGTTGTTTCCCTCTTCACGACGGACGTTAGCACCCGCCGTGTGTCTCCCGTGATAACATTCTTCGGTATTCGGAGTTTGCATCGGTTTGGTAAGCCGGGATGGCCCCCTAGCCGAAACAGTGCTCTACCCCCGAAGATGAGTTCACGAGGCGCTACCTAAATAGCTTTCGGGGAGAACCAGCTATCTCCCGGTTTGATTGGCCTTTCACCCCCAGCCACAAGTCATCCGCTAATTTTTCAACATTAGTCGGTTCGGTCCTCCAGTTAGTGTTACCCAACCTTCAACCTGCCCATGGCTAGATCACCGGGTTTCGGGTCTATACCTTGCAACTAATCGCCCAGTTAAGACTCGGTTTCCCTACGGCTCCCCTATACGGTTAACCTTGCTACAAAATATAAGTCGCTGACCCATTATACAAAAGGTACGCAGTCACACCACGAAGGTGCTCCCACTGCTTGTACGTACACGGTTTCAGGTTCTATTTCACTCCCCTCGCCGGGGTTCTTTTCGCCTTTCCCTCACGGTACTGGTTCACTATCGGTCAGTCAGGAGTATTTAGCCTTGGAGGATGGTCCCCCCATATTCAGACAGGATGTCACGTGTCCCGCCCTACTCATCGAACTCACGACCTGTGCATTTTAGTGTACGGGGCTATCACCCTTTGCTGCGCGACTTTCCAGACGCTTCCACTAACACACAAGCCGATTCAGGTTCTGGGCTCCTCCCCGTTCGCTCGCCGCTACTGGGGGAATCTCGGTTGATTTCTTTTCCTCGGGGTACTTAGATGTTTCAGTTCCCCCGGTTCGCCTCATGCCACTATGTATTCATGACATGATAGTGTGTCGAAACACACTGGGTTTCCCCATTCGGGTATCGCCGGTTATAACGGTTCATATCACCTTACCGACGCTTTTCGCAGATTAGCACGCCCTTCATCGCCTCTGACTGCCTAGGCATCCACCGTGTACGCTTAGTCACTTAACCTCACAACCCGAAGATGTTTCCATCGTTCG
>NZ_JVEL01000624.1:0-660 GCF_001076875.1 Serratia sp. 506_PEND | reverse complement strand
TATCCGGGATGGCCTGATTAATTAGCTGGTTTAAAGCCTGTCGACAGCTTTCTGCATCCTGCCTGGGAATATTGCTGGTGTTAATTTTGTTGCTGGCATTCAACCATCCGGCATAAAACGCGCAAACTCTCAGGTCCCGACTCGTTATGAGTCCTCGCCTGCCATNATCATAATTTACAGCCATTATCAACACCTCATAAATTAAATTACACAGTAGTGGTGGTTGTAGTGATTGTCGTGGTTATACAGTAGCATGATGATGGTTTTCACGTCACTTAAAAACACATCTGGTAGTCATCGTGAAGTAAGGTTGTGGTTATGTTGTGGTTTTGACTGGGTTTTATCATGGTTTTACAGTCGTTATTTTTAGTGTTTTATCCCTTTTATTCGCCTTGTTGCCCTGTTCTATGTCTGTATTTCAGCCTCTCTATACACTCAGTGTACTCTCTCGTTAGAGCGCCTGAACGTTCTCTGTTTTGCCCCGTCATGGCGCCTGGTTCGCTTCTTGATGCATTTCTGGCATCAGACAGGATCAATCATTCATATTTTCATTCGTTGCTCAGAATCAGTATTAAGGCCTTCTATGGGGAGTGATGATTCAGGGGTTAATCTGGCTGGGGGTTATTTGAGATGATGAGGTGTCTTTTCTTCTGGTTGTTG
>NZ_JVEL01000623.1:0-28106 GCF_001076875.1 Serratia sp. 506_PEND | reverse complement strand
GATTATCTTGATGGTGGGTTTATGCTGTCAGGTTGCATTGCAGTTAATCGTGAAGCGGAAGGGGTGACCGCAGAGCGGGTATCCACTGGCGTTTACAAAGTCACTGGCGCGTTAGGTTTTGCGGAGGAGGGCTGGACCATCGAAGTACCGCAGGACGTGAACGGCAACCGCCTGTGCTTTGTAGAAACCGCCACCGACAGCGACGGCGTTATTACGGTGAAAATCAGCAAACGCCGTTTTGACATCGATACCGCGACGGTCGTGGCCGGCGAAGCGATGGATATTCCTGAAGGGCGCTGGATCGATCTGCGCCTCGCCATGCCGGCGCGTGAAGAGGTGGAAGTGTTGCCGCCGGACGCGCTGGTATCAAACGATGACGTGTCATCGGAAACCAACGCGGTTTCATAAATAAAGTGGATGCCAGGTAAAATGCCGGTGCAGTAGGTTATTGGCCGCCTATTGCATCGGCGCCGGCATTATCACCGAGAGGCTCGGGCAAACACGCTGCCCGTTCTGCCCGGCAAGGTTCCCGCTGAGTGGGAGTCAATAGCGTTGCTGCCCGTCAAATATCAGTGACCAGCCACTGATCCGCTTCTTCGAACATCTCTTCCAACATTCGGTTCAGCTTCTCACGATCGCTTTTGCTGGCGTCGGAGTTCAGGCCGTTGGCCTGCATCGGTTTTACGCGCACGTCAGCTTCCGGAAACAGCGCATGCACGCGTTTTTCCAGCTCGTTGCGAATAATCTCGGCGGCGTTGGGCAGCCCAGCGACGTTGCGTTTGTCGTACACCAATTCTACAAACATGACTCACCTGTAAACACTGATTTAATGTACAGTATTCTGGCCTGAGGAAGACCGGTTGGCAAGAGGGCGCGCGGAATTTTGCCTGATGCGATCATTCTTGCGCGGCGTGCGGTAAAACCTGCAGCTGAATCACCAAGTCCGCCAGGCTGGCGGCCTGCATTTTCTCCATCACTTTCGCCCGGTGAACCTCTACGGTGCGCAGGGCGATATTCAACCGTTCCGCCATTTCTCTGTTCATCATGCCTCGCACCACCAACTGCGCGATGTCGCGTTCTTTCGGCGTGAGCGTGCGGTAACGGCCGCAAGTTTCATGGCGTCGCCAGGCTTTGGCCGAGACTTGCTGCGCCCGTTCGAGGGCGGCGATCAGCGGTTCAGCGGCGATCGGTTTTTGCAGGAAATCCACCGCGCCGTACTTCATCTGCTCCACCGCCATCGGCACGTCGCCATGGCCGGACAGGAACACCACCGCCAGCGTGCTGCCACGGAGGCGCAGCTCAGCGTAGGCCTGATGCCCATCGAGTATCGGCATCCGCATGTCCAGCAAGACGATCCCGGTCTGAAACAGATCGGCCTGCGCCAAAAAGCCGGCGCTGTCATTCCAGCATTGCACGTCGTGGCCGAGGCTGGTCAGCAAAAAATGGCAGGCGTCGGTGACGGCGACGTCATCATCCACCAGATGAATTAGCGACATGGTTTTCCTCATCATTCAATATGAAATGCAGGGTTACGCACAGCCCCTTGCGGCTGTCGGGGGCGAGGCGGTTAGCCAGCAGGATCTCGCCGCCGCCATAGCGGGCCAGGCGCCGGCAAATGGCCAACCCCAGCCCCATGCCGCCGGCTTTGGTGGTGTTGAAGGGACGAAAAGCCTGTTCCAGCCCGGCCGCACTCATCCCACCCGCGTTGTCCTGCAGATGCAACTCGATCGCCCGTTCGCGCTCGTCGGCGGAAAGCCAGACGGCGTTGGCCCCGGCCTGCGCCGCATTCAGCAGCAGGTTCGCCAGCAGCTGTTCCAGCAGCGCCGGCGGCAGGGTTAGCGTCAGCGAAGGTGGCACATTGTTGAACAACGTCAGGTCGGGATAGCGCGGCGTCAGGCGCAGCAGTGTCCACACCCGCTCGGCGGTTTCGCTCACCGCGATGGGGCGCCAGCTCGCTCTGTCTCCCTTCTCGCTGGGGGACTGGACCCACTGGCGCAGGTTATGAATCGTCTCGCCGCCGCGCTGCGCCTGCCGGTCGATATTTTCCAGCGGCGTCAGCAGCGGGTGCCCGGCGTCCGTTTTGCGCAGTTGGATCAGGCACCCCTGCGCATAGTGGCGAATAGCCGCCAGCGGTTGATTGAGCTCGTGTGCGAAGCCGGAGGCCATTTCCCCCAATACGTTCAGCTGTCTGGCATTCTCCAGCGCCTGCTCCTGTCGCCGCAGTTGCTCTCCGGCATGAAGCAACTGCCGCCCGCGCCGGCGTACCAGCAGCGCGATCCAGATATGGTTGACGATCAACAGCGCCAGCATCGCCAGCGACAGGCCGACGGCCGTCTGATGCTGGATCAGCCAGCTCTTGATATCCAGCCACAGCCGCCGCTGTTCCGGGTGTTGGTTGACGGCGCGCAGCAAGGCTTCCACCTCGCTGGTCGAGGCCGGGGCGCCCCACAGGAAGGGAGATTGCGGTGGGGCGGTCAGCAAGGCTTTTGCCACCGCATCCACCAGAGAGTTATCCACACCGGGCAGGGCGGCGAACGACCAGTTGGGGTAAAGCGGCGTGCTGGTGACGCAGGGAACCGATGTGGGCCGTTGCAACAGCGGGCGAAAATCCGCCGGGTTGATCAGGCCTTCCCGATCCATTTTCTCCAGCAGACAGACGGGAACGATGGCGGCCTGAATGGCTCGCTCGCGCAGCAGATAGAGCAGGGCATCGGCAGGGAAACCGGTAAAGCGCAGGTGAAAATCGCGCTCGGGCCGTATGCCGGCTTCGCTGAGCGCCTTATAACCGGTCAGATAGCCGCCGAAGGCCTGCGGATCGATGGCGCCCACCGTTTTGCCCATCAGCGCCTGCGGCGTCGTAATGCCGCTGTCGCGCCGCACCAAAATCACGCTGCCGATGATGTTGCCCGTTGCCCGATCGCCGTTGGCGGCGTGTAACGACGCCAGCCAGCGCAGATGATAGTGGCTGTTCAACTGCACGAACTGCGCCGGATTAGTGACCACGAACTGCACGCTGCCCCGATTGACCGCTTCGCGCATCTGCGCCAGATCGAGCGGCTGCAGGCGGAAGCGTTCACCGCCGACGCTGCCGTTGAGACTGTCGATCAGCGGCTGCCAGTCACGCGCGGTCGCCGCATCGCCGCGCATCGCCAGCACGCCGACCGACCACTCTCCCGCCTGTGCCGCCATACCCCAGCCGAGACTGAACAGCAGTAATAACACGACCCTCACAGCCCCTCCTGATGGGCAATCTACCTGCCGTCACTTGTTTTAGATCAACGTTAGGTTCGGTATGTGGTTAACCACAATAGAGCTGAGCCCAATGTCATTTTTACACTGTAAATCATCGACATTGTTTATTCATCTAACGGGCATCAATAGCGTGATCGGGGTGATGCCCAGGACGTGGGAGAGGCGCATGGATTTCGGTAAACGGCAGTTTTTACAGCGGCTGGGCGTGTTGACGGCGGGGGCTTCGCTGATCCCCGTGGCGGAGGCCGGGCTGACGTTAACGCCGACGCGGCGCGAGGGGGATGCGAGCCGCCGTTACGCGATGCTGATCGATCTGCGGCGCTGCGTAGGGTGCCAGGCTTGTACCGTGAGCTGCGCCATTGAAAACCAGACGCCGCACGGTGAGTTCCGCACCACGGTAAACCAGTACCAGGTCAGCCTCGAAGGCGAATCCGTCGCGACCAACGTGCTGCTGCCCAGGCTGTGCAACCACTGCGACAACCCGCCCTGCGTGCCGGTATGCCCGGTACAGGCCACCTTCCAGCGCGAGGACGGGATCGTGGTGGTCGACAACAAACGCTGCGTGGGTTGCGCCTATTGCGTGCAGGCCTGCCCGTACGATGCCCGTTTTATCAATCACGCCACCCAAACGGCGGACAAATGCACCTTCTGCGCGCACCGGCTGGAAGCGGGATTGCTGCCGGCGTGCGTGGAGTCGTGCGTGGGTGGGGCGCGGATCATCGGCGATATGCGCGATCCGCACAGCACGCTGAGCAAGCTGCTGCGGCGCCACGAGGCCGAGATCAACGTCCTCAAGCCGGAGAACCAAACCGCGCCCCACGTGTTTTATCTGGGGCTGGATGACGCCTTTGTCACGCCGCTGCCGGGGCGGGCGCAGGTCGCCTTATGGGGGGAGGGACGATGAGCCGCCAACTGATGATCGCAGAAGTGCTGAGCCAGCCGCAGGCGGTGAGCTGGCTGCCGTGGGCCGTGCAATATTTCTTCTTTATCGGCATCGCCGCCTGCGCCGCGCTGCTGGCCTGCGTGTGGCGCTGGCGCGGTGGGGACAACGCCGCACGCCTGGAGCGCGCGGCGCTGTTTATCGGGCTGACGTGCGCCATCACCGCGCCGCTGGCGTTGACCGCCGACCTGCATCAAACCGCTCGCTTTTGGCATTTCTACGCCTACCCGACGCCCTGGTCGTGGATGCCGTGGGGCGCGCTGTTCTTGCCGCTGTTTACCCTGCTGATCGGCCTGTGGTTTATCGCGATTGAATTTACGCGGCTGACGGGCAGACCGGTTGCGCTGCTGCGTGGGATAGCGCCCGCCTGCGCGCTGGTGGCTATCGGCCTGCTGTTGTACACCGGGCGAGAGGTTTCCATCGTGCGCGCCCGCCCAATCTGGTTCAGCTACGGATTTCCGATCGTGATGTTCCTCAGCGCGCTGCAGGCGCTCTTGGCTTTGCTGCTGCTGACATTGCGCGAACGGCCTGATCTGCAAGCGCCGCTGGCGCGCGGGATGCTGCTGACGTTACTGCTGCTTGGCGGGGCGATCCTGCTGTGGGGATGCGGCGATACGTTATCCGGCGCGGCGGTACGCCACTGGCTGCAGACGCAGGCGATGGCGCGCCGGTATGCCGCGGGATGGATTGCGCTGTGGGGGCTGACGCTGGCCTGCGCCGCCTGGATCGGCTATCGGCGCTTGCCGCGCGGCGGCGCGCCGCTGCTGGCGGCCGGCGCACTGGGGCTGAGCTGGCTGATGCGCTGGACGCTGTTGATCGAGGTACAAACCATCCCGAAATACAACGCGTCTAACTCCCCTTATAGCCTGCCGCTCGGCACCGACGGTTTGCTGGCGATCGTCGGCACTTTCGGGTTGTGGCTGGCGTTAATGATCATGGTGCGTGAAGCACAGGCGTTTTTACTGCGGAGAAAACAACATGGCTAAACTCACCCGGCGTCAGTGGTTGAAAGTGGGCCTGGCCTTCGGCGGATTGTCCGCCTTTGGCCTGAGCTATCGCGAGGTTGCCAAACGGGCGATCGACGGCTTGATTCACGGCACTTCAGGGCGGGTGACTCTGGATCGTATCAACGGCAACTCCCTGCCGCTCGAAGGACGGGCAAGGCCGGAGTGGCAAGGCAATCCGCAGCAGGCCATCTCGATGACCCAATGTTTCGGTTGCTGGACGCAATGCGGCGTGCGGGTGCGGGTGGACAGGCAGACCGACCGGGTATTGCGCATTGCCGGCAACCCGTATCATCCGCTGTCTCAGGAACGGCACGTCGACTCGGCCTTGCCGCTGCAGGACGCGTTGGCGCAGCTGGGCGGCGAAAGCGGCCTCGACGCCCGTTCCACCGCCTGCGCGCGCGGCGCCACGTTGCTGGAGGGGCTTTACAGCCCGCTGCGCGTGCTGGAGCCGATGAAGCGCGTCGGCAAACGCGGCGAGGGCAAGTGGCAGCGCATCAGCTTTGAGCAGTTGATCGCTGAAGTGGTGGAAGGCGGCGATCTGTTCGGCGAGGGGCATGTGGAGGGCCTGCGGGCGATCCGCGATCTGGAGACGCCGATCGATGCCCGACAGCCGGGGCTGGGGCCGAAAGCCAATCAGCTGCTGGTGACCAACGCCGGTGACGATGGGCGCGACGGCTTCCTGCGGCGTTTCGCCCAGAACAGTTTCGGCAGCAAAAACTTCGGCGCGCACGGCGCTTACTGCGGGCTGGCCTACCGTGCCGGTTCCGGTGCGCTGATGAACGATCTGGACAAAAATCCGCACGTAAAACCCGACTGGGAACAGGTCGAATTCGCGCTGTTTATGGGGACTTCGCCGGCGCAGTCCGGCAACCCGTTCAAGCGCCAGGCTCGGCAACTGGCCAGCGCCAGATTGCGCAGCGAGTTCCGTTATGCGGTGGTGGCGCCGGCGCTGCCGCTGACCACCACGTTGGCGGACGATCATGGCCATTGGATCCCGATATTGCCGGGTACCGACTCGGCGCTGGCGATGGCGATGATCCGTTGGATCCTCGACCACCGGCGTTATCAGGCCGCTTATCTCGCCATCCCGTCGGAGGCCGCCATGCAACGCGCCGGCGAGAAGAGCTGGACCAACGCCACGCATCTGGTGATCGCCGAGAACGAGCATCCGCGCGCGGGGCAGCATTTGACGCTGGCCGATCTGAACGGCGCCGGGTCGGCGTCGCCGCTGGTGGTCAACGGCGCGGGTGAGCTGGTGGCGGCCGAGACGTGCGACAGCGCCGAGCTGTGGGTAAGCCGTACGGTGACGCTGCACGACGGCGCGCAGGTGGGGGTGAAAAGCGGCTTCCAGTGTTTGAAAGAGGCCGCCGACAAGCTGTCGCCGGAGGCGTACAGCCGGCAATGCGGCGTGCCGGTGGCACGCATCGCGGCGCTGGCCGAGGCTTTTACCGCCCACGGGCGCAAGGCGGCGGTGATCGCCCATGGCGGGATGATGGCGGCAAACGGGTTTTACAATACCTGGTCGGTGATGATGCTTAACGTGCTGATCGGCAACCTGAGCCTGGCGGGGGGCGTGTTCGTTGGTGGCGGTAAATTCAATGGCTTCGCCGAGGGGCCGCGCTATAACCTGGTCGAGTTTCCCGGCCTGGTAAAACCGAAGGGGCTGAATATCGCGCGCAGCAAGGCCGCCTATGAAACCTCCGACGAGTACCGCGAAAAAGTGGCGGCGGGCGTTTCCCCCTGGCCGGCCAGGGCGCCCTGGTATCCGTTCGTCGCCGGGCAACTGACCGAGCTGCTGACATCGGCGTTGGCGGGGTATCCGTACGGGCTGAAAGCCTGGATCTCGAACATGACCAACCCCTTGTACGGTATCGCCGGGTTGCGTAGCGTGGCGGAGGAACGATTGAAAGATCCGGCGCGTTTGCCGCTGTTTATCGCCATCGATGCGTTTATCAACGAAACGACGGCGCTGGCCGACTATATCGTCCCGGACACCCATAATTTTGAGAGCTGGGGGTTCAGCGCCCCCTGGGGCGGCGTCGCCAGCAAGGCCACTACCGCGCGCTGGCCGATAGTGACGCCGGCGACCGCGAAAACGGCGCAAGGGCAGCCGATTTCCATGGAGGCGTTTTGCATCGCCGTCGCTAAACGCCTGGCGCTGCCGGGGTTCGGCGATCGCGCTATCGGCGACGGTCAGGGCGGGCTGCTGCCGCTCAACCGCGCCGAGGATTATTATCTGCGCGCCGCCGCCAACGTGGCGTTTGCCGGCAAGGCGCCGGTGCCGGCCGCGAGGGCGGACGAACTGACGCTGAGCGGCGTCGATCGCTTGTTGCCGCAGCTTGCGCAGACGCTGCGCGCCGATGAAATCGACCGCGTGGCGTTTATTTACAGCCGCGGCGGCCGATTCGCGGATCATGACAGCGGCCGCCGCGACGGCAGCGTGGGCAACCGCTGGGAGAAACCGCTGCAGATCTGGAATGCGGAAGTGGCGAAGCACCGGCATGCGATCACCGGCGAGCGTTTCAGCGGCTGCCCCACCTGCTATCCGGCGCGTTTGTCGGACGGCCGCGCGGTGGAAGCGCTCTACCCTGAGCGGCAGTGGCCACTGCGCCTGATGTCCTTCAAATCCAACGTGATGAGCAGCTCCACCGCGGTGATCCGGCGCCTGCACGACGTGAAGCCGGTGAACCTGGTGGCGCTGAACCCGGCGGACGGAGCGCGTTTCGGCATTCAACATGGCGACCGGGTGCGCATCAGCACGCCGGGCGGCAGCCGCGAGGCGCAGATCAGTTTACTGATGGGCGTGATGCCCGGCGTGATCGCGGTGGAACACGGCTACGGCCACCGGGAGATGGGGGCCAGCCAGCACTACCTGGACGGTGAACCGCTGGCGATGGATGAGCGCATTGCCGCCGGCATCAACCTCAACGATTTGGGCTTTGCCGATCCGACGCGCGAAGTGCCGAATACCTGGCTGGATTGGGTGACCGGTGCGGCGGTGCGTCAGGGGATCCCTGCGACCATCGTCAAGCTTTCTGCGTAGGCGCAGCCGTAAATCTGCTGTGGCTGCAGGTGGGGGTGTTAAGCCTGCGTCAGCAGCTGCAAAAAGCGGCTCAGCGCGGCAAAAGGCGGTTCGCTGTTGCGCCAGAAGACGCCCACGCTGCCTTTCTGCTCTATCTTCGGCAGATTCAGGATCGCCAACTGCCCCTGGCTGGCATAACGCTGCGCCAGCCGTAGGGAAAGAATGGAGATCATATCGCTGCTTTGCAGCAGGTTGGTACTGACGTTCATGGATGCCGATTCAACCGTGTTTTCGGGCAGCATCACGCCGTTATCCGCCAGCGCATTATCAATGCTGAGGCGGATGGGCGTGCCGGTCGGCCAGACAATCCAGCGCCAGTGGGTGAGATCGCGCCAGGTGAGGGAGGCGGATTTTGCCAGCGGATGGTGAGGGCGGGCAACAAAGCATACCGGTTCGGTGTAGAGCACTTGATAGTTGAGCGGCAGTTGCAGCGCCCGCCCGCCAACGCGGCCCACGACGACGTCCACCGCGCCCGCGAGCAGATCGTGCAGCAGCGGGGTCATCACCTTTTCCTCAATATTGAGATGCAGCGTTGGCATTTCTTGCAGCAGGCTCAATATGGCCTGCGAAACGCAGTCGGTGGCGACCGGCGAACAGCCGATTTTCAGGCTTCCCACCAGCCCGCCTTGCTTAAAGCGGGCGATTTCAGACTGCGAACGCTCCAGATCATTGATCAAACGCTGCGCATGCTGAAGCAGCAATTTCCCCCCCTCGGAGGGGCGCAGCCCTTTGCTATGCCGCTCAAACAGCGTGATCCCAATCTCATCTTCGAGCTGTGACAACCATTTTGACAGAGCGGGTTGGGAGATGTTCATCATCCGGGCAACGTGGGTCAGATTTCCCTGCTCGCCCAACGCCACCAACATTTGCAGATGGTGAAGTTTCATTTTCTGCGCCCAGTTCGCCATTTGCTATAACCCTCCGGTTATGTCTCCGCTTGAAAAGCCATTGTACATTTTATCGCTAAGGATACAAATTCGTAACATACCTAAAACAAGACAGACATCTTCCTACCCGCACCGAGGCGCTCACTATGACTCAATGGCGTGATTTACAAGCTCTGATCGATGCTGCTCCCATCGGTAAGACGCAGTGGCGCGTTATCATCTGCTGCTTTTTGGTGGTGATGCTGGATGGTTTTGACACCGCCGCCATTGGTTTCATCGCACCCGACATCCGCGCCCAGTGGCAACTGACCGCCGGTGAACTGGCGCCGCTGTTTGGCGCGGGGCTGCTGGGGTTGACAGCGGGTGCACTGCTTTGCGGCCCGCTTGCTGATCGCTTTGGCCGCAAGCGTGTCATCGAGCTTTGCGTGGCGCTGTTTGGCGCGCTGAGCCTGATTTCGGCCTTCTCACCCGATCTGTCAACGCTGGTCGTTTTGCGTTTTCTCACCGGCCTGGGATTGGGGGGCGCGATGCCGAACACCATCACGATGACCTCTGAATATCTGCCCGCTCGCCGCCGTGGCGCGCTGGTCACGCTGATGTTCTGCGGTTTCACGCTCGGTTCAGCCCTGGGCGGGATCGTCAGCGCCCAACTGGTGCCGGTGATGGGGTGGCACGGCATTTTGGTGCTCGGTGGCGTTTTGCCGCTGATGCTCTTTGTGGTGCTGCTGTTTGCCCTGCCGGAATCCCCGCGCTGGCAGGTTCGCCGCCAACTGCCGCACAAGGTGATTGCCAAAACGGTCAGCGCCATCACCCGAGAGTGCGATGAAGAAACCCATTTTTATCTGAGCGAAGCCGCCACGGCGGCCAAAGGCAGCATCAGCCCGCTGTTTGCCGGCCGCCAGTTGCGTATCACCCTCATGCTCTGGGCGGTTTTTTTTATGAGCATGCTGATCATCTACCTACTCTCCAGTTGGTTGCCGACGCTGCTTAACCACCGCGGTATTGATCTGCAGCATGCCTCCTGGGTGACCGCCGCTTTCCAGATGGGGGGCACGGTGGGGGCGCTGGGGCTGGGCGCGTTGATGGACAAATACAATCCCTTCCGGGTCTTGGCGGTGAGCTACGCCTTAGGCGCCGTCTGTATCGCCATGATTGGCCTGAGCGAGAACGGCCTATGGCCGATGGCGCTGGCGATCTTCGGCACCGGCATCGGCATCAGCGGTTCGCAGGTTGGGCTGAATGCCTTGACCGCCACGCTCTATCCGACGCAAAGCCGGGCGACCGGCGTCAGCTGGTCCAATGCCATTGGCCGCTGCGGCGCGATTGTCGGCTCGCTTGCCGGCGGCGTGATGATGGCGATGAATTTCTCATTCGATACGCTATTTTTCATTATTGCCGTGCCGGCGGCGATCAGTACGGTGATGTTAATGCTGCTGACGGCTGTCGTTCGCCAGTCTGCCCCAGCCCCTGATACGTTGCCTCGCGCAGCGTCGTGAATGAAAAGGAGAATCCCTATGCCTGAACGCAATCAGGATGTTAATCCCAGCCGCCAGCAGTTCTACCGGCATATTTCAGGGCAGAACCTGACCCCATTGTGGGAGTCGCTGCACCATTTGGTGCCGCCGACGCCGAATGCAAACTGCGCCCCGGCTTACTGGAACTATCAGGCGATTCGCCCGCATCTGCTGGCCAGCGGCGAGTTGATTGGCGCCAAAGAGGCGGTTCGCCGCGTGCTGGTGCTGGAAAACCCGATGCTGCGCGGACAGTCCTCCATCACCCCGACGCTGTATGCCGGATTGCAGTTGATCATGCCGGGCGAAGTCGCGCCGAGCCATCGCCATAATCAGTCGGCATTGCGGTTTATCGTCGAAGGGAAAGGGGCATTTACCGCTGTTGACGGTGAACGTACGCAAATGCATGAAGGCGACTTCATTTTGACGCCGCAGTGGCGCTGGCACGATCACGGTAATCCCGGCGAGGAGCCGGTGGTATGGCTGGACGGGCTGGATTTGCCGCTGGTGAACCTGCTGGGTTGCGGTTTCGCGGAAGACTATCCGCAAGAGCAGCAGCCCGTGACGCGCCAGGAGGGGGATTATTTACCGCGCTATGCGGCCAATATGCTGCCGCTGCGCCACCAGAAAGGCAACTCATCGCCCATTTTCAACTACCGCTACGATCGCAGCCGGGAAGCGCTGCATGACCTCACCCGTATGGGGGACGCCGACGAATGGGAAGGGTACAAGATGCGCTACGCCAACCCGGTGACCGGCGGCTACCCCATGCCCTCGATGGGCGCCTTCCTGCAGCTGCTGCCAAAAGGCTTTTCCTCACGGAAAGCGCGAACCACGGACAGCACCATTTATCACGTGGTGGAAGGGCGCGGTCAGGTCAGCATCGGCAACGAAACCCTTCACTTTTCGGCAAAAGATATCTTCGTGGCGCCGACCTGGTTCGATGTGTCGTTCCTGGCGGACGAAGACACCGTGTTATTCAGTTTTTCGGACCGGCCGGTTCAGGAAGCCCTGGGACTGTTCCGTGAAGCACGTTATTAATTTGGGAGAGACAAAATGACGCAATACGTATTTGCACCGCAAGCCCCCGTGACGGTTCCTGTCGTGGGGAGTGATAAACAGTTTCCCGTGCGCCGTGTCTACTGCGTCGGGCGCAACTATGCCGCGCATGCCCGCGAAATGGGCTTTGACCCGGATCGTGAGCCGCCGTTTTTCTTCTGCAAGCCTGCCGATGCGGTGGTGCCGGTGGCGGCCGGCGAAACGCTGGCGTTGCCGTATCCGTCGCAAACCGACAACTATCACTACGAAATCGAACTGGTGGTGGCGATTGGTAAACGCGGGAGCGATATTCCGCTGGAAAAGGCGCATGAATACATTTGGGGATATGCCACAGGCCTGGACATGACCCGCCGCGATCGGCAGATGGACATGCGTCAGATGGGGCGCCCATGGGAAATCGGCAAGTCGTTCGATCTTTCTGCGCCCATCGCGCCATTGCATAAAGCCGGCGACAGCGCAGACGTGAACAACGCGCCTATCTGGCTGCAGGTCAACGGCAGCGATCGCCAGCGCAGCGATATCCGCCATCTGATCTGGTCGGTGAATGAAACCATCAGCTATCTGTCCGGCTTTTTTGAGCTGCAGCCCGGCGATCTGATTTTTACCGGCACGCCGGAAGGGGTGGGCGCGGTGGTGAAAGGCGATGTGATTACCGGCAATGTTGAGGGGCTAACCCCTATCGCCGTGAAGATTGTCTGAGGCCGATTCAGAGGTGAATGATGAAGCTGTACAGTTTTTTTAATAGCTCAGCCTCCTACCGCGTGCGCATTGCGCTGGCGCTGAAAGGCCTCCATTACCAGACGGTGGGGGTCAATATTCGCATCGGGCAGCAGAATGAGCTGGCTTATCGGCGCATGAACCCGGTCGGGCTGGTGCCGACGCTGCTCACGGACGACGGCGAGTCTCTCAGCCAGTCGCTGGCGATTACCGACTGGCTGGATCGCCATTTCCCTCAGTCGCCGCTGTTGCCGGCGGCCGATCCGGCGCGCAGCCGGGTACTGGAAATCGTCTATGTCATTGCCTGTGATATTCACCCGGTCAATAACCTACGGGTGTTACGCTACCTGAGTGAAGAGCTGAAGGTGAGTGAGGAAGAGAAAAAACGCTGGTATGCGCACTGGATCCGCCAAGGATTGAGCGCCGTAGAACAGCTGTTGCTCCAGAGGCCGCCAGGCCCCTTCTGCGTTGGCGATACCCCGACGTTGGCGGATTGCTGCTTGATCCCTCAGTGGGCGAATGCCCTGCGGATGGGGTGCGATCTGAGCGGGTATCCGCGCTGTAAGGCGGTTTACGACGCCTGTACTCAGCTCCCGGCGTTCATCGCCGCGGCGCCCGAAAACCAACAAGACAAAATCTCAGCCTGAGCTTGATAAGGCGAAAGGCCATCGCTAACGCGAGGCGCGCAATGATCGTTGGGGGAGACAGTGGCGCAGCGGCTGCGCTCTCATCCTCTCGACGCGCAGACGAAAAAAAACCTGCTGTAACAGCAGGTTTTCTTGAATTTGGTCGGCATGAGAGGATTCGAACCTCCGACCCCCGACACCCCATGTCAGCAGACCTGTTTCTCTGTAAGCCGCGCCAGTACTGGGTTTGGTTAATCTCGACTGGTTATGCAAACAGTGCATTTTGCGCAAAAAACAGCATATATACATCAACAGCTTAAATTGCGTTTTTCCATGGCGTTTTGTAGCTATCCTGCCTTAATTTCCCCATGAGGAACGACAACCCAATCAATGTGATTGCTGGTATAGATCTTGGTAGATTTGGCATCGCTGTGCGCCATACGCCCCTGCGGATCAATCCCTTGGTTGTCGAACAAATGCGCGGCCAGTGCGCGGATTTCGTGGAACGTTGGGCGTTCATCCATCTCCAGGTGATCGCACAGTTTTAGCCTGTCACGCAGATCTGAAAATGCCCGGCTGAGATAGTCGGGTGCAACTTGGGTCGGGTGCGAAACCTCTTTACTGGGCTTCACGCTCCTGGCCGGTATCCGATGGACAATGTATGGACTGGCTACATTATCCCGGCTATCGTCAATAATCCGCTTCAGTTCGCCACCGATCGGTATAGCAACATGCGATGCCTCTTTTTTCTGAACTTTTTGCCGGTGGATATACAGCATGCCGTAAATACCATTCTCCGGCTGATCCAGCCATACGCAACCACACACGCCGTTTTTAGGCTCCTTGATTGAGTAGCGGATCCGGGAGACCTCCAATCTGGCATGCGTCGTTTGTAGCGCAAGGTCCATAGCTGTTCTCAACCATGGTGCGGCACTGCGGCGTATGGCCAGGAAGTTATCGAGAGAAAGCCGTTGCCGTCGCTTCTCATCAATCCGGCGCATTTTCTTGCGTGTGGCCGGGTTATCAAGCATGAGGGATTCATCGACCGCATAGCTAAATAACTTCTTCAGGAAACTGACTTTACGGTTTTGCACGTTTGCCGATGCTTCCGCATGATAGTTATTTATATAGGCGTTGACGTGCTCCAGCTCGATATCGCATGCTGGAATATCCGCAAAGAACTCTTTCACTCGAATGGCATCGTTTCTCCAATCATCACAAGTGCTTTCAGAAGGCTTTTCGTCTTTTATTGCACGATTCATAATATGATCGACATGTTCCGAAAATGGTAATGCCTCCCCTTGAATACCGCCAGACTCCCTAATTAAAAAGTCAACAGAAACTGCGGTTTCTGGTCGCATACGATTGTTATATTCACGAGCTATTGCAATCGATGTGGCGCGATCTAAAGGTTTCCTTGTTGAATTATCAACTAACGACTTCCTTACGCCATTAATTAACGTAAATCGGTAAACCCCGGCATCTTTATCATAATAGAGGAAGTCAGGAAGATGCCGGTTTTCTCTCTTACGCGGACGGGCGGCCATTACGATTCTCTGATTAATTGGCAAACGGCATGAGAAATTTCGGATTTGATACCCCATTTCTCGGTTGAAATAACCCAAGGCGTACCATCAACGATTCTTCCTTGTAACTCACCTATTTCTATCCAGCGTTTAATGGTTCGATTGTCTGGAATAGATCCAACCTCAAACTCCCTTTTCCCCCAAAGGCTTGCTTTCATTAACTTTGATTCATTAGCCATGGTTTCTCTCCACACATAGGCCCGCTGCAACGGGCCTGATCAAAATCACTTCATTGCTGAAACAAATATCCAGGCTATGGCCACCACTGTGACAGCGCCAAATAATGCCTCAGCCAGGTTCATTTTCACTCCCGTCTTCAGGCATAGGGATCACCCGCTGGTGGATTAGCGAAACATACCGGGCCTGGTGTACTGCGTCGGCCAGCGCATTGTGGCGTTCGCCGTCGAAAGGCAGATCGCGTTTCGGGTCGAATCCAACACGCCGGCCGAGGTTCACCATGGTGCGCACGTCCAAATCGTTGAACCAGTTCCAAAATGGCGCCTTACTGCAGCGCTCGTAGGCTTCACGCAGAATGACGTTGTCGAAGGCGGCACCATTGCCCCAAACCTTCAAATACTTCGGCTGCTCGCAGCTGCGGGTGACGAAATTGGTCAACGCATCGAGGGCTTCAGCGATGGGTTTTGCCTCGTCACTAGTGATCGCCGCTCGGGCCTCGCTGCTTTGCTTCAGCCACCAGTTGATGGTATCGCCATCGGGAATGGCGCCGGCGGCCAGTTCACTTGCCAGATTTACCGCGGTATAAAACTGCGGGCCTAACTCACCCGTCATAGGGTTAAAGAACACGGCACCGATCGCCACGATTGGCGCATTTGGCTTGTTGCTCATGGTTTCCAGGTCAATCATCAGATCATTCATTATTTTTACCTTGTGTTGGGGCCGCTGCCAGCCATTGAAATAGTTTTTCCGCATCTGCGGCGTCGATCACGCACTGGCCGTTGTCGAGGACGTGAACTTTTACCCGCATCCCGGCGACTTCCATCGTTTCCTCTGCAACCGAGACTGGCAAATCAGACAACTCGCTCAGCTTATCCATGCTGGACTTCCGCATATCTGATCCGCCCGTAATACTTGCCAGAGCGAAAGCGATAATGTTTCTTGCATTGCCACATGTCGCACTCTGTTGTCACCGCGATACCACGCACCAGGCGTGGTGAAAAATTATGCCTAGGCATGGGTAATCACCCCTCGGTGGCTGATACGATATACACGCTTAGGCATGCCGGCAGATTGGCGATTACCGCCGGTAAACTGTGCCCAGATATTCAGCTCATTGAGAAAACCACGCAGGCCCATTGCAGTACGACGACAACCGTTTTTATTTGATTTGCCGACAGAGCGCTTGGCTTTGCGGATTACTCTTCGGTTATGGGCGTTACAGACTTCAATCCAACGGTCATTTCCCTTGTTTTTGTAGGGGGCACGAGCGTTGCGATGGCGGGAAGCTCTCTCGATACGGTATGCCTCGTTCAACTCGTCAAGATAGGTTGCTTTACTCATTACTCGTCTTCCTCATTGGCCATAACCAGCTGCGTATCGTCCGGTACTTCCATGGTCAGTTGGACGCTGTAACCTCGCTCATGCATGGAGTATGAAACAGGCCAAGCTGGCACCGGCACGTCTTCGCCAACCTGACAAAGCCCAATAGCCCAGCAACCTTCATCGGTGTAGGTTGCGACAATCAGCACTTCGCCTTCGGCAGATTTCAAGTGATAGATCCCCAGCTCGTTAAAGCAGCCGATCTCTTCACGTATCGCCCCCTCAACTTCAAACAGATCATCGCTGGCGCCATAAAAATTCAGTGTCTTGCTCATCAGTAACCCCCGCGGCGAGTGGCCAGGCGAATACGTTGGTAAATTTCACCTGCGTTGCTGCGCTCTTCTCCCAGCTCGCAGGCACAGAAATAGGCATACGCTGCTTTTTCACATGCCTGGTGAGCGTCGATAAACTCCCGCTTCAAAGCTTCGGTGTGGTGCTTTTCAACCAGATTCTTTAAGGCCTCTGGATCCTCTTCAATAGGGCGCAGCCAGTAACAAACTGGCCCATCTTCGGTATCGTGGATTGAACCGATAAACCAGCCATCGCCCACCGGCGGAGTGGGCTCCCACTGGCTAATATCGCCGTCCCCGGATTCATAGGCATCGATCTGTTCGGCTGTGGCATGATTTTCCATCCACTGAAGCGCGCCAGTGACGCGGTTCGCTTCCTTCCACGCCTCAAATTCGCCAGGCGCACCATATTCCGCGCCATTGGCCGGCACAAAGTAATCTGGGTGCGTCCAATAGCCGTTGTTGTCGCGTTGTGGTTCCATTGCCGTGATTAATTTGATCATGGTGTTTTCTCCTGGCGCCGGGCTGGGATTACGCCATCAACCGGCAGGCATTCATACTGGGGTGGTAACTTTTGCTGGTGGATATCCGCCAGGCAGTTGCTTTTGTCTGGATACACCCAGCCTTGCGGCACAAATTCGCAGGGCTGATAGGTGTAGCAGACGAGCAGGAACAGGCCGAACATCACGCAGCCCTCTCGCTGGCCAGCTGGTTATAACGCTGCATGAACATCGCCCTGGCCTGTACTGGATTGACTGGTGAAACGAAAATGTCTTCCGAAGGGCGGATCCCGTTGAGCATTGGCCAAGGTGTCCCATCGTCAATGTCGAGATCGCGGCGTTCGGTGGCCAGCATCACCAGATCGGCATGCTTGACGATCGGGCTGGTGGTGGCTGGAAGGCCGAATTTATAACGAATAACAAAATCAATATTATTTTCGATGCCGCGATAGTCGGGAATTAACTTTTTAAGCGGTGATGGAATATCTTTGCAATATGCTTCGTGCGCGTCATGCAGTAATGCTTCAAAAGCAAAACTAGGCGGGACGATTTTACTGGCAATGACACAATGCTGCGCCACGCTATAGAATTCAGGAATGTGACCATTGAAGCGGCATTCATGAGATAAGGCTTGCGCTATATCTTCAATGCAAATAGCGTCAACGGTTGGCGCTTCGTAATCAAAGCGTTTACCCGTAAAGGTTAAAATCCAAGACATAATTATTCTCCACACAGTTTTTGGCAACACTTCACCAAATACCCCATCGCTGGGGTATTTGAGGCTGTATTACTTATTTAAAAAATCAGGCTTTAAAATTACCGATGAAGGTTTCTACTGAGCCGCCATCGAATTTATCGATCAGCAGATCGCGAAACTCGTTGGCAATTGCCTCTTCCTGCGCTTCAAGTTGAACAATGCGCAAGACGAAAAGCGGCTCGTCACTTTTCAGCAGGCTATTGCGAAGGCTGAACTTGCGTTCCCCGAGGCCTTCATACGGGGTGCAGGTGAATTCGAATGCAACCGGCATCACGTCTTTGCTGCTGGCTTCAATGCTTTGCATGAGTGATTTTTTACCGCTGAAATCACCGTCTTCATGATCTGCTTCTGACATTTGCTTAATGCTCACGCGGCGAACGGCACCGGCAGCCTGCGAGATAGACATTGCTTTACCCTCGGCATCAAATGCTTCCAGATAGTCGCTCCAGTCTTCCAGCCATTCGGCAATATTTTTCTGGCGCAGGCGATCGCCATCAATTGCCAGCAATGCACGGTATGGTGCGGTTTTCTTGAGTTTGATCGAGGCGACGTTATCTGCATGGCCTGGGTTCTCAAGGGAACCGATATTGAACACTGACCGTGCACTCATGTTGTCGGCGTCAATGAAGCAGCGTGCTGGCTCTTCCGCTTTGGCATAGCCAGTGGAGTAGCGAACAAAATCGGCAATGCTGGTTGTTTCCATAGCGCCGCGGAAGCGGAAGCGTTCTAAGCCGAATCGCTCAAGGCTTTCAACGCCAACACCTTCAGGTAAAATTGCAGTCGGGCAGGCTAACCCTTCGATATCACGAAGGTGATAACCAGAAATCACCAGGTCTTTAACTTGTTGAATTGCTCCGCCATCTAATTGAGACATGAAATAATCCTTTGGGTTAATTAAATATAGCGTTTATGAATAAGGGCGCGTTATTACTTAGCGACCCGTAATTTACCGTCAGTGCCGCCATCTACTGTAAATAGCTGGCCTTGGTCTTCTTGCAGAATTGTTAACTTTCCGCCTTTGCCAACGTACATTGGCGTTTCGGTGGTATCTTCTTCTGAAACTTTCCCGCGTGGTGTTGGGGTTACATATTTCAGTTGATGTTTGATACTGACGCGCTTTTCTTCAACCGAATTGCTTAAGCGATCAATATCGAGGGTAATAACAACTTTACCTTTCCCGCCGTTATTGAGAACGCCCAGTGCGGTATTGTTTAAAGCGCCTGAAAGTTTATTTACAAACACGCCGGCATCCAGTTCACCCAGAAAGTCCGGTACATTGGTTTTGCGGTCTTCACTCATAAAATAGTCCTCACACGAAGCGGCGATCGCCGCGGTTTTCTCCACACACCAGGTGGCGCACCGCGCCGGGCTATACTGTGTAGAAATTAATAAGGAAACCGGCACAGTACGCCACCTGATGTGTAAAAAGGGCGGCCAGCCTATGAACATTATCTTCATCCTCCTGGTGTTGGTGGGTTGAAGTTCGGCATGGCCGCCAAAGACTACACACAGCAATTCATCGGTTGTGGTGGCCGGCGGACAACGCCCCTGAAGTCCACCAGCCAGATCCACAACGGTATGCTCACTCATGAGTCAAGATCCTCCACCGCTCCCAGAATTAAGGGAAAGGGCGAGTGAGCATGCCGTTGTGTGCCGGGATTTTTAACCACGCCCGGCGCGTGGTATCTTGGAGTTCTCACACAACCAAGAAGGATTTCATATGCTTAAATCAACTCTTATCGCTAAATGCCTGCACCAATGTGATCTTATCTCTGACGTTCCGACCGGTGAGGCTGCAGTTGAATCGATATTTGACGAATACTTCCCAGGCCACAGTTATAAAAAATGGAATACTGAGCTATCTGATGAAACCGTAAGCTATTTTCTGAGAGCATCCCGCAACGCCGATACAATCCACGTTGATAGTTTCATTAAAGATCTTTGGTCTCTGTAATCGGAAGGGCGCCAAAGGTTTCAAAGTTGGGATGCCTGATCGTCTTCCCTGATGCATTTGCCTCAACTTCGAGGGATTCCGTATGCGTCAGGGCCTGAGTAAAAGCCTTCATGGCAATGAGATAATCGGCCGCTACTGCTGTTCTGGTATCAATGGCGGCGACAGTGGCCCCGTTTACCATTACTTCGACCCTCCGGCCATTCATCTGCTTTTCCATCACCTGACCCCTTACTGAAAGTTACCTGAGCGAATCATCCCGATCTTCATGCGCCTCGGGCGGCTACTTCGTGGGCGTCCTGCCTGTTCGCTGTTGATGGGATAAATATGCTACTTAATATAGAGTTCGTCAACAACAAAAAGTAGAAGAAATTTGTTTTAATTGTCAACGGCATGATTTTTAAGAAATAAAAAAGGCCAGCAATGCTGACCTCTCGATGTGCGGATTGGGGAAGGGGTTAGGCGAAATCGACAAACTTCATTGGAAGTTGCTTTAGCAGTTTTCCAAAAATATAAAGTTCGTACATCTCATGCTCTTCAATAGTGAATGGTGGGTAACGATCATTGTCTGAAATTACAGCAAGCCTACGCCCCTTCACTCGTTGTAGTCGTTTGACGAAAGTGGCATCTTCAAAACAAAAAACGTAAATTCCGTCACCATTGAAATGGTCAACTTTTGAGTCAATGAAAAGCAAATCCCGTGGGCATAACGTGGGCATCATACTGTCGCCATCAACGTTCATGATTCTGATCCCATCAAGGTTCTTACGACCAAAAAGCTCATAAATGCGTTCTTTGGGGATCTCTATGGACCGTATCACTTCTGGAAAATCCCTGTTTATGTAGCCACTGCGTCCTGCAGAAGCATACACCTCCAACTGTTCAATCTTTTCGGCGTCATTTGCCGGCTGTGGCACTTCACCCACTCCATAGTCGAGGTATGGCATGGTGACACCAAAGAATCCAGCTATCTTCTCAAGCTTCTCATCCCTGGGCTTTGCGGTGCCAAGCGTATAGCGTCGCGCCATCTCATATGAGACGCCGCTGATATCTTTGAGTGCGTTCACGTCAACCCCCTTATCTTTCATAAGGGAGTTTAGTCGATCAGCAAACGCTTTGTATTTGGATTCATCTTCTACCATAAGTAGAAGATTAGCCGGAGAGGCGCATGTAGTCATTTCTATTTTAAGTTGATTAAATGGGCTACTATAAGTAGTATTTGTTGTGACTACTTTTAGGAGACTCATATGCCACAAGAATTCAAAAACATCACAGAAAAGGCTGTTAGAGCGGTTGGCTCGATTTCTGCGGTGTCCCGCCAATTCGGTTTCCGTTCTGTTCAATCAGTTGCCAACTGGATAGAAAAAAACCGCGTTCCCTCTGAACGTGTCGTCCAGCTATGTGAAATGGGTGGTTGGATAGTTTCACCTCATCAACTCCGCCCAGACATTTATCCAAACGAAGATGATGCACTACCAAAACCTGATGCGGCTTAAGTCTACCCATTCCGCTCCATAACAGTAACTACCAAAGGAAAATCAACATGGTAGAGCCAAATTTGAAAGATGTAGTGAAAGGCATGTGTAAGGCGGTTGCTGGTGGCCGATCGGCGATGGCCGGCGCGCTGGGGATGTCGGAGACGGCGTTCAACAACAACCTCTACGAGAAGAACGGCTGCCGCTTCTTCGAGATCGGCGAACTGGAAGCAATGGAGGATATCTCTGGCACCAACCTGCTGACCGAGTATTTCGCCCGGCGCCGGGGTTTGCTGGTGGTGGAGATCCCCGCTCTGGACGAATTGGACCAGGTGGAATTGTTCAGCAAAAGCATTCGCACCGCCGCACACCGTGGGCATGTGGATCAGATCATTCAGGAGTCGCTTGCTGATGGCGTCATTGATGAGAAAGAGGCTGCCGAGATCATGCGTTATCACCGTAAGCACCTGCAGGCTCGTGATGCAGAGGTTAGGGCGGTGCTGGCGCTGTTTGGCAAAAAGGCCAAGTGCCAGAAAGGGTAACGCCCAGAGGTTGCAGCCCCTGGGCGTCGGTGCGAGTAAATCAGTGTGTGGAGAAATAATCGCATGAGCAATTTAACCAGAAATTCTATGGTGCCGCAAATCCGCTGCCGTGCAATGACTGGCGGTAATTCTGCGTCGCCGTTCCGGTATGAGGTCAATGTACTGGGTCGGTGGATTGCCAGCAACTACCAGTTTGCCCGATGGGTGGTAGATGGCGGCGCCTGGTTGTCACGACACAGCGAGGTGAAGCATGACTAATCTACCAGCGACCGGGATCACTATGACCAGCCTGGAGCTGGTGGACTACATCAACGCTGAGCGTGAGTCAAAAGCGATCGCCGCCGGCGCCTCGTTCCCGAGCAAGGGCCATACCCGTTTGCGCCACGCTGATTTTATGGCGAAGGCGCCGCGCGTATTGGGTGAAAACCACTCAACGAAATTTTTCGCTCAGTACACCGACCCGACCGGGCGCGAGCTTCCATGTCTGCACTTACCCAAGCGCGAAGCCTGCCTGATGGCCATGAGTTACAGCTACGAGATACAGGCGAAGGTGTTCGATCGCATGACGGCGCTGGAGCAGGCCAACGTACCGGCGCCACAGCTGCCGGCGACCAAGACAGACCAGATCCAGGCCGGGTTGTTGATCGTGGAATCTGCTACCAAGCTGCTGAATCTCTCTCAGTCGTCACGCCTGGGGGCATTGCAGAAGCTGCAAGAGCTGGCTGGCCTGCCGGCACTGATGCCGGTATACGCCATTGATGCGCCATCGGATGCCGTTGACGGCTCCAGCCGGCCGACAGCGGCGATCACCACTCTGTTGAAGCTGAACAGCAGCACGATGAGCACGCCGGTGGCATATCGCATTCTGGAGCGGTTGCGGATAGTCGAGCGCAAAAGCCGCCCAAGTCGGCGCCACGGTGAAAAGCACTTCTGGTCGATCACCGCCGCCGGTCTGCGGTTCGGGAAAAACATCACCTCACCGAATAACCCGCGGGAAACCCAGCCCCATTTCTATGAATCGCGCTTCCCAGAGTTGCTGCAGCGCATCTACGACGAGTGGAGGCGCGGCTAATGGCGGCTAATTACCCAGATATCGGCAGTCGTTGGCGTGATCAGCATGGTCACGTAGTCGTCATTGCCGAGCATGACATTGAAAATCAGAAAGTTGTTTACCAGCGCCCAGGCTACGAGTGGCATTGTGCTTGCCCTCTGATCATATTCTGGGCCCGTTTTACCAGGACTATTTTATGAGTACGAAATTGACCGCATACGTGTGGGACGGTTGCGCGGCGGCGGGCATGAAACTGTCCATGGTAGCCATAATGGCGCGCCTGGCTGACTTTTCCTCGGATGAAGGCCTGTGCTGGCCGTCAGTGAAGACGATCGCCCGTCAGATTGGCGCCAGTGAAAGCACGGTGAGCGCATCGCTGGCCAAACTGGAAAAAGACGGCTGGATCACCCGCCAACAGCGCCGGAAAGGCAACCGCAACACTTCAAGCATGACGCAGCTGAACGTTGAGATGCTTCGCGCTGCTGCAAATTCTCACCCTCCAGAATCTGAGGCCTCAAAATCTGATACATCAAAATTTGATACCTCAAAATCTGACCCGTCAAAATCCAGCAACACAGGGCGTTTTGACCCTCCAGAATCTGGATACGATCCGTCAGTAAATTCAAAACATGATCCGTCAGATAAAAACACTTTTGGTCAACCGCCAGCGGCGGCCGACCAGGGGGATGTTGTTTCTGAAGAAATTCACATCACTGACCAGGCCATTCTGGTGCTGAAACACCTGAACCAACTGACGGGCGCCAAATACACCACGGCCAAATCCACCCTGCAGAACATCCGGGCTCGGCTGGTGGACGGACACTCGTTGGAGGAACTCAAGCTGGTGGTGGAATACCTCGTTGATCGCTGGCTGGGCACAGAGTGGGCCAAATACCTGAACCCGGAAACCATGTTCCGGCCGGGTAAATTCCCGGGCAACCTGCTGGCTGCTTCAGCCTGGCATGACGGCGGTCGCAAGCCTGAGCAAGCCCGTTCGGCGCCGGTGGCCTGCGCAGAGCGTGACGCGGCCTATCGTCGTTTCATCGGTAACAGTCTGCCGCTTCAAAACCCGGGCGAGCTGGAGACGTTGGCGAGAACTGAGGCCAGCAAAGCCGGCGTGCGCACCATGCAGCCGAGTTACGCGGTGCCGGCATGGAACCGCATTTGGGCTGATTGTGTTCAGCGCCTGAACGGAGGGAAGGCCGCATGAAACCAGTAACCAAACAAATTTGTGGCGTTACCGTCTTCCCGCTGGTGGCTGTACTGCAGCAGGTTCGCCGCTGGTGGTCTATCCGAGGGCTGCGAAGCCATTGGGCTGCTGATCAGGGTGTGCGCCGCATTGCTCGTGAGCGTGACTGGCAAGGCGTATTGGCATGTTTCAACATCGAGCACCGTTATAGCTTCATCAAATTGTTGGCAAAGGCAGAGCAGCAGAGGGGGATCCTGTGACGGTTCAAATAGTGAGTTTTTCCGGTGGCCGCACGTCCGCCTACCTGGTTCACCTGATGGAGAAACGCCGGACCGGTGGTGAGGATATTCGATATATTTTCATGGATACAGGGGCTGAGCACCCTGGAACGTATGATTTTGTGCGTAATGTCGTCAAACACTGGCAGCTTAATCTGATCTGCCTACGGGTGGTGGTAAACCCTGAGTTGGGTAAGGGCAACGGTTACAAGGTAGTCAGCGTTGATGAGATCGGTCCTGACCTTCAGCCATGGCGCGATGTTTGTGCAAAATATGGTACGCCTTACGTCCATGGTGCATTTTGTACCCGCACAATGAAATTAGAGCCGTTCGAGCGTTACTGTAAAGATCATTTCGAAAGCTACCATACCTGGATCGGCATTCGTTATGATGAACCAAAACGGTTGAAGGAACGGGAGAATGTCAGCTACTTAGCGGATATCAGTGATTTTGATAAGCAGGATGTTTTGGCCTGGTGGAAGACACAATCTTTTGATCTGGAGATACCGGAACATAACGGTAACTGTGTCTTCTGTGTCAAAAAAGGCATCAATAAAATCGCGCTTGCTGCTCGTGATAATCCTGAGACCTGCCAGGAATTCATGGAACTCATTACCAGTGACAGCGTAAGGGTGGTAGACCGGCGCCAACAAGAGAATAAGATCATGTACAGGGGGAATCATTCTCTTGAGAGCATTATTGCCATGTTTTCCGAACATTCTAGGGAGGAAATTGCGGCGACTATTCGTGGTGGTGGTTATGATACAGGCTCGTGCACTGAGTCCTGTGAGGTCTTCTCATGTGACATCGCTGATGATGCAGAGGAAGTGGCCGAGGCGCCAAAGATCAGCACTTATTGCTCGAAACTTACCGAACTACGCGAGAAGCCAACTCATCTTTTGAAAGAGGTTGGCGATCAATGGCGTACACCTGATGCCCTGTTCTGGGGCATCAATGCGATGTTTGGTCCGCTGGTGCTGGATCTGTTCACAGACGGCGATAACAGCAAATGCCCGGCATTCTACACAGCAGAGGATAATGCCCTCACTCAGGACTGGTCAGCACGGCTGGTGGAGCTTCACGGTGCTGCTTTCGGCAATCCGCCATATTCCCGCGCCCAGCAGCATGAGGGGCAATATATCACCGGTATGCAGCACATCATGGCACACGCTATGGACATGCGTGAGCGTGGTGGACGATATGTTTTCCTGATTAAGGCTGCGACATCGGAAACTTGGTGGCCTGAGCAGGCAGATCACGTTGCTTTCATCCGCGGGCGTGTTGGTTTTGACGTACCGCAATGGTTTGTGCCTGCTGATGAAAAGCAAGTGCCCACCGGCGCATTCTTTGCTGGGGCGATAGTGATCTTTGATAAGTCTTGGTCCGGTCCTGCAATGAGCTATATCAGCCGTACGCAGTTGGAAACCATGGGGGCGGCGTTTGTAGCGCAGATCCGCCGGGAGGCAGAACGGCTGTTACCACATATTCAACCGCAAAATATTCCAGAATATATTCCTGGGCGAGAGGTGGCTGCGTGAGAATGCTGCTGACTCCTTACCTGCAGCGTGATCTGGGCGTGGTGATACTGCGCCCCGGTCGTGAGCTGATGCACTATTTCAGTGGTCAGCGCCGGCTGCTGATTGCCAACGAGCCAGAAGAACTAAAACCACTCCCACCGGGTTTGCTGCCGGTAGCCGATCAGGGGCTGGCCAATGATCCGCGTCTGTTGCCATTCTTCCTGCATGAGCGAGTTATTGGCGCCGCTGGTGGTGTTGCTGCGCTGCGTGAGTGGTTGAGCCGCGGCACCGAGTGCCAATGGCCACATGGCGACGGTTATCACAATCACAACATGGATATTCTGGATTATGACGGCTTGCCTGTCCGTTTGTGCTGGCACCATGAACACCTGCTGCGGGAGCAAACCCACCCTACGCTGGACGCTTTGGCGAAGCAGAATGTTGCGGATTGGCTGGTGTACCGGGCCCTCACGCACTTTCGGTTTAAGGAAGACCACCAGCTGAGCTTGCCGGAATTATGCTGGTGGGCCGTGCTAAATGGTGTTTCCGATCTGCTGCCTGATTCGGTGGCGCGCTCGGCCCTGCGCCTTCCACCAGCACCAGACGAAACAGGCACGCGTAAAGAGTCGGATATCGTCTGGGAGAAAGCGCCGAAGGCGATCATCAATGAGCGCGTGGAGAAGATTAAGCCGGCGTTGCTCGTTGATGTTGACCCGGCGCCGCCGGCGGGGTTAATGCTGCTGCCAAAACTGACGCGCTGGGAATGCGAAAAGTACACCCAGTGGGTGAAGTCGCAGCCGTGCTGCTGTGGTTGCGGCCTGCCGGCAGACGACCCGCATCACATCATCGATCACGGCCTGGGCGGTACTGGCACCAAGCCTCACGATATTTTCACCATTCCTCTGACCCGCAAATGTCATAACGAACTGCATGATGATGTAGCGGCATGGGAGGCCAAGCACGGCAGCCAGCTATTCCACCTGGTGCGCACGCTGAATAAGGCATTTGGGATTGGGGCGATCACTACGGCAAGCAAACGCGGGGCAAAACGATGAATCAACAATATTTGGAGTATGTCCGTGGTGCTGTGTCGCTCGCCCTGGCTGATATCCATGGTCAGAGTAAAGGCCAGCTGGCGGCATTCGAAGGTTCGGCGATGATCCGCACAACACGTTTTAAGCGCCAGAAGGTTCGCACGGTGGTATTGGAAAAGCGCAGAGTTTGCCCGATAACGGATCCGATGCACTGCCCAGAAACGCGAGCCAGAAAGAAACCCTTTCCGTTGATTGAAGAGCTGACCTATTGCACCAGCTCTTGGCGCCGGGCTATCTCAGTGCTTGAACCCCATCAGGAAGCGTGGTTGCGTTATTGTTATGGTGATTATAATTACCATGATAAACAGTTGCAGGTGGTTCCTTATATCTGGGAACAATTCTCAGATCAGTGTGCGGTACGCTTGAGCAAAAAGGTAAAACTCAGGCTGCAAGGCTTGGCATTGCTGGCGGTACAGGTGGTCGCCAGTGAAATAAAAGGTCTGCCGCGGGAGTACACCTATACCAACCTTGCCAGCATGGCCGGAGTCCAGCGGAATAACTGGCAAATGCACTATGCCGGACACTGGGAGCGCCTTTTGCTGCTAATCAAGGGGCTGGATGAAGGCGCGCTTTTCAGTGTTGCAAACCAAAGAATAGCAAGAAGGCAGCTTTTAACAGCATGATGCTTGCAAAAGTGAACAAAATGAGCCATATTTAAGGCTAATTTGATATTTTGCCAATATTGCAAATGGCGCAAAACCTCGCTTCGGCGGGGTTTTCTTTTTGGTGGGTCAGATTTCAGCCGCTGGTGGTGTTTTCCATCGGCAGTGATCAACCAGCGACAATTACAAACCAAGAATTCGCGTCAATTACAGGCTGCCATTTGGCGGCCTTTTCTGTTTCATGAGCGCCAACCGCCCGGCGGGAGGTAAGGATGTCACGAATGCTAATCAGAGCAGCCGATGGAGCCGTGCACACTGGTAGCGCAGTGTCATTCGTCCTCGGCATCATTAATTATTTCTCACAGAGTGAATGGATCATTATCGGGGTCATTTTCGGCATGTTTTGCTCTGCATTTGGTATTGCCCTCGGTACTTACTTCCGCTGCCGGCGCGAGCGGCTTCTACGTGATTGGATAAAAAAACGCACGGAGACGATCGACACGGAAGAGCTTGAAATGCTGGAGCGTGAGTAATGGGGAACAAATCAAAACTCAGCGCTGTAATGTTGGCGCTGATCGCCGCCGGCGCATCGGCCCCGGTGATGATGTCGCAGTTTCAGGAAGAGAAAGAAGGCCA
>NZ_JVEL01000622.1:0-558 GCF_001076875.1 Serratia sp. 506_PEND | reverse complement strand
TCTACCCAGTCGAGCGCCTTTTTCTGCTCTGCTGTGTCAATCTGCCTGCACTGCTCGGCGGTCAGGCGCTGGCCCTTCACAACCTTGTGGCCGTTGACCATCGTCACGCCGCCGCAAATTGTCCAGATGCCGACACCGTCCTGGTATGCAGTCAGGCGCTGGCCTTCTTTCTCTTCCTGAAACTGCGACATCATCACCGGGGCCGATGCGCCGGCGGCGATCAGCGCCAACATTACAGCGCTGAGTTTTGATTTGTTCCCCATTACTCACGCTCCAGCATTTCAAGCTCTTCCGTGTCGATCGTCTCCGTGCGTTTTTTTATCCAATCACGTAGAAGCCGCTCGCGCCGGCAGCGGAAGTAAGTACCGAGGGCAATACCAAATGCAGAGCAAAACATGCCGAAAATGACCCCGATAATGATCCATTCACTCTGTGAGAAATAATTAATGATGCCGAGGACGAATGACACTGCGCTACCAGTGTGCACGGCTCCATCGGCTGCTCTGATTAGCATTCGTGACATCCTTACCTCCCGCCGGGCGGTTGGCGCTCATGAAA
>NZ_JVEL01000621.1:0-5786 GCF_001076875.1 Serratia sp. 506_PEND | reverse complement strand
GGCACCGGTACGACCTACGTCCCGTTCAGCAGCTTCCGCCATCAGGGGGGCATGCTGCGCCGCCAGGCCCCGGAACGCTACTTTCATACCCGGGTGAAGCGCAGCGTCACCGGCATGTATGACACCTGGATAATTCTGGGCGGAGAGCAGAATGCACCGCAGCAGGACACACTCTCTCTGGGTATCACAGGCACCAACGGTCAGCTACCGCGCCAGGCGTTGCAGAGCACGCTGCTGGCGCACTGCGAGCAAAGACTCAAAACCCCTGTGACCCTGCGTAACCTGTGCAAGCCGACGCTGCCGGTGTATCCGCCTGGCGAGGACAGTTTTCACTGGCGCATCATGAGCCATCTGGGGACCCGCTTTCTGAACATGATGAGCAGCCCGGAAGTGCTCAGTGGCACGCTGAAACTGTATAACTGGACGGACGATGACCTGAATAATCGTCGTCTGTCGGCCATTCAGAATGTGCAACACCACCGTATTCAGCGCTTTGAGGACGGTTTTCTGCTGCGCGGGCTGGATATCGAGGTCACCCTCGACAGCAATGGCTTTACCGGTGAAGGGGATATCCACCTGTTCGGGGAGATGCTTAACCGCTTCTTCGCGCTCTATGCCGACATGAACCAGTTTAACCAGCTCTCCCTTATCGTTCAGCCAGAAGGAAAATGCATCCGGTGGAAAGAGAATCACAGTCCGCGACTGCCCGGCTGATAACGCAGCTTCAGGATACGCTTCCCCGCACCAACTTTTACCGGCTGTGCCAGATAGTGGAAAAGCGCCATCCGGAGGCGCCCGTGGCGGGCAGCAGCTGGCAGGTGCGTCAGGAGCCGGTGCGCTTTCGCCCGCATCCCGGTATGGGCTTTCCGGTTGGAGAAATTAAAGGTGCTGAAATCCCGGAGCCGCCGCACCTGCCACCCACGGTGCGGATCACCTTTATGGGATTGTATGGTGTTGAATCACCCCTGCCCACCATTTACACCGACGATATTACGCAGCGCCAGGAAGGCTATGAAGCCGTCTGTGATTTTCTCGATATCTTCAATCACCGGCTGATTACCCAGTATTACCGCATCTGGCGAAAGTATTCGTACCCGGCCACCTTTGAGCCCGGCGGGCGAGACCGGACCTCGCAGTATTTGCTGGGACTGGCAGGGCTGGGCATACCCGGCTGTGCGCAAAATATTGCCACCCCGGTCTCGCGTTTTCTGGCGTTGTTGCCGGTGATGCTGCTCCCGGGGCGAACCGCCGAAGGGCTGGGCTCGCTGGTCACACTGCTGGCTCCGGATACCCGTGCCACCGTCTGGCATCACGACCGTTGCAGCGTCCCGCTGAGTGCCCCGGTAAGCATGAGCACCCGCCACCCCGTCAGCCTGAAAGCGCGCCCGGTTATGGGTGACCACGGTACAGACGTGAACAGTCAGGTGCTGCTGCAGCTCACCACGGATAATCCGGAGGAGGTACAGGGCTGGTTACCGGGTAATCAACTGCATACCGACCTGCTGGCCCTGCTGCATGTTTACCTCGGCAGCGCACTGGATGTGCGTCTGCAGTTGTGTGTGAACCGTACCCTGCTGCCGGATGCGCAGGCACATTGCCATCCTGAGCATGGCGGTGTGCAACTGGGATGTACTGCCGTGCTGCGGTCGCTGCGCCCACCCTCATCCGACAAACACCGGATACTCACTATTCCCCTGGGGCGCTGGCAGTGCATCAGGGAAAATGTTAACCGCAAGGAGACCGATGAAGATGGTGATTACCGCGCGTAAGACCGTGACGGTATGTGCTGCGCTGACAGCAGCCGTATTACTCACTGGATGTGGCCTGACGCAGAAAGTGTCAGAGGGTACGAAAGCCGTCGCCACGTCCATTTTTTACAAGCAGGTGAGGACGTTACATCTTGATATCAGGGCTCGCGCAGCGCTGAACGTCAACGACGACGGCATCCCCCTGCCCACGATGATACGTATCTATCAGCTGAAAGACCGTAAGGCATTTGATGGTGCGGACTATAAGGCGCTCTCTGCCGGTGACGCCCTGGTGATAAAGGCTGACCTGCTGGCGGAAAAGGATATTCGCCTGAAACCTGGCGAGGCCGTACAGATTGATATGCCAATGGAGGAGACCGCGCAGTACGTGGCGGTGGCCGCTATGTTCCTGTCACCGGACCAGACCCGTAATACCTGGCGGGTAGTCATTCCCCGCAAAGACCTCGCCCCTGATAAAGCGCGTCTGATTGAAGCGGGTGATAACCGGCTGACGCTGCTGCCCGTGAAGGGGAAATAACATGCGCCGTCCGTCTCTGTACGAAAAACTCTATGGACATTTTGCCGGTGGTCTGCCCCTGGAGCAGGTCAGCGAAGAAAACCAGTACATTCTGTCGGTGCTGGATAACCTGCAGCGGGTGCTCAATACCCGGGCCGGTTCGGTGGCGCATCTGCCGGACTATGGTCTGCCGGATATGACACTGATACTACAGGGAATGCCCGGTACCGCCCATGAGCTGAAAACCACCCTGGCCACTGTGCTGCTGAAATACGAGCCGCGCATTCAGGACATTCATGTGGTGATGCTGGAGCAGGCCCAGCCCGGTGAGCTGCGCTACGCCATCGAGGCTGAGATGCCGGACGGTGAACTGGTTCGATTTGGCACCGAGTTTATGTCCGAAGGCAAAGTTCTGCTACGTCACCTGAAACAACAACGAATACTCCCCTCCTGATTAAAGGTACTGACGCTATGTTTTCCCGACACCTGCCCCTGCATGCGGGCCAGGACCCGCGCGCGTGGTCTGAATACACCCAACTGCGCGATGAACTGAGCAAGCTGACCCACCCGGCCAGACCCGACGTGGACTGGCAGAGCGTGGAGCAGTTATGTGTGACGCTGTTTCGCCACAACGGCACCGACCTGCAGACGGCGGCGTGGTTTTGCTGTGCCCGCCTGCAGCGTTCCGGCCTCACGGGGCTGTCGGAGGGGCTGGAGCTGGTGGATTCATTGATAACGCACCAGTGGAGCGTCATGTGGCCTCCCCAGATGCCGGTGCGCAAGGACATTCTGGTGTGGCTCAGTGAACATCTGATGCTGAGCCTGCGCCGGTTTACCCTCAGTCATCAGGACCTGCCTGCTATTTATCGTCTTGAGCAACAACTTCGGCACCTGTGTGACCTGCTGCAGCGTCTGGTGCTTCGCCAGGTGAGTAAAATGGATGCACTGCTGCACTGGATGCACGCGGCGGTGGTGAGGCTGGAGAACGCAAAAGATGCCCCCTTGCCCCCGGTCGTTGAGTCTTCATACCTGCATACCTCCCGTGCTATACCGGAGAGTACCGGGCAACCCTGTGGCAACAGTGAACCGGTGGTACTGGTGGTGCGGGATGATGGTACACAGCACATCACACAGACCTCCATCCTGAAGCGCCATCGTCGTGGTGTATGGACGGGATTTGCGGGTGGCGTTGCGGCCACCCTGCTGCTCACGGCGCTGAGCGCCTGGTGCTGGCAGCACTGGCAGGGTAATCAGCCAGAAACCCTGATTGACGCGTCGCTCTCTCCGTTGCCGGTCGTGCTCTCTGGCTCTGAACAGGGGGCAATGATTGAAGACAGCGCCGCCGCGTTACAGTCACAGGGGCGTGTTATTACGGAACGCACGCGTCGTCAGCTGGATGCGGTGGCAGGTCTTTCCCCGTCATGGTCGCAGGATTACGGCTTCGCGCTGGTGGCGCAGACGCAGCGCCTGTGGCCACATCAGCCGCAAACGGCAGCGCTTGCGAAGCAGTGGCAGCAGCAGGTGGAGGCAAATGCCCTGCCGGAGGCGCGTCTGCAGGGCTGGCATCAGGCGATGGGACAGCTGCAGTTGCTGACGGAGAAACTCAACAGCACCGATATGCAGCGGGGTAAATACCTGACGGTCTCGGAGCTGAAATCCTCGGTGTTTGCTATCACGCAGACGCTGAGCCAGAACGTGCCGCTGGAAGAACAGTTACGTCAGTTGTCACAGCAAAAAAAAGAGAACGGCAATCAGCCTGCCGCAGAACAGCAGGCAGAGCAGCATCTGCGACAGTTGCAGAACCGTTATGTGCTGATTACCCATGGCGGCTCGAGTGACTGAATAATGAAAATGAAACCGAATCTATCATCAGTGGGTGCAGCAGAAAAAAGCGCCACGCGCCGTAATCACTATGTGCAGTGGACGCTGGCAGAAATTGCCTTTGTTGAGAAACACTACGGCAAACTCCCGGCGCGGGAAATAGCCACGACTCTGGGAAGAGGGGTGGCTGCGGTCAGGTCGATGGCATTAAAGATTGGTGTTGGTCGCCCGGGAGCGAAACCCTGGGAGATGTGGGAAATTAACATCATGAAAAAACATTACTCTCATGGTGCCGGTATCGCCATGGTGAGGGCGTTGCTGCCGCACCGTGATATGGAGTCTATCAGGAAACAGGCGGCCAGGGCAGGTCTCACCGATGTACGGGAATGGCATCCTGACGCCATCGCATTCCTGAGGGAGCATTATGGTCATATGCCTGTTGAGGAGGTTGCTGCAGCCCTTGATAAAAGTGTCAGTGCTGTGAGGAACCGGGCAAATGTACTTAAGCTGGGGAAAACGCAACTGAGTCGATGGACCCGTGAGGAAAACGCGATATTGACCGGGCATTATGGTAACTCAGGTAACCTTGATGCCATTCATTCGCTATTGCCCCATCGTTCCAGAAAAGCCATTGAGGCGCAGGCTGCCAAATTAGGGTTAACACGATCGCAGATATGGACACCCGAGGAGCTCAGCATTCTTCAGCAGCTTTACCCGATACTGGGAAGAAAGTTGACCAGGGTATTACCCGGCAGGACGAACAGTGCGATCCACCACCAGGCAGAGAGATTGGGATTACGACGATACGCTAAAAAGAACACCGGTAAGCCTGCCAAGGACAAGGGGCAATAGTTTATCCAGATTATGTAATTATTGAACCATTACCTGCTACTATCCGGCATGCGAAAAGGCATTTATGATGGTGCTTATGTCGGTGCAGCGTTCTCTGGAAAACTATCATAGTGAGACTGATGTTGATGTGCTCAGAACGAAAAGCCTGCAGGCACTATTAGAAAAAACAGGATAGTCCAAAGGAGGACTTAATGGAACTGATGAACCAGCCCTTTACCGGGCAGCTTGGCAACCGTCTGATCGAGTTGCTTAGTTCACCAGACTACCGCACTCTTAACATTGTTGTCGCGTTCGCAAAGAACAGTGGTGTCCTCAGAATTAAAGATTCTCTCAAAAGATTTAGGGACCGAGGAGGAAAAGTAAATGTGTACGTGGGTGTCGACCTTGGTGGGACGTCCTACGAGGCTCTCACCGCTTTGCTTATTAATACCGACTCCTTGCATGTTGTGCACTCTGAAAAAGGCCAGACATTCCATGCAAAGATCTACCAGTTTTTAGGTGATAATAAGGGGTTGATAGTTGTGGGTTCACACAATCTGACCGGTGGCGGTCTGTGGAGCAACTTCGAAAGCTCAGTGCATATCACTATTGACGGATCGAATGAAAATGAGGGGGAAATACTCAGTGGGCTGGAGAACTATATTGGGGAATTAACGTCACTCGATAATTCATTCATGCCGATAACGTCACAAGATGACATAGAAACGCTCCTTGAAAATAGCTATATATTTAAAGAAGTCGCCGAACGGGTACGTTTGGCTGCTTCAGCTAAAAAGCCTGGAGCCCAGGCGCGTTTGTTCGGTAATGGTGTTCCTGCCTCTCTTCCTCGTATGACCAAACCACAGGTA
>NZ_JVEL01000620.1:0-3191 GCF_001076875.1 Serratia sp. 506_PEND | reverse complement strand
GTAAGCACGTGGTGAACTCACCTTGCGTTGCAAGGTGAGTTTGTGTTTTGGATTTTCAGAGGACTAACGGAAGGTATTGCCGGCGTACGGCAGCAGCTCATTCAACCGCCGGTTCGGCCACGACGGCAACCGCGTCAGTACATCACGCAACCAGGCATACGGCTCCAAACCGTTCAGCTTTGCCGTCTCCAGCAGACTCAGGATATTCGCCATTCGCTGACCCGCTCGCAGACTGCCTGCGAAGAGCCAGTTCTTGCGCCCAACCGCCACCGGACGTATCACGTTCTCCGCCCGGTTGTTGTCTATCGGTACCCGACCATCCTCCAGATAGACCAGTAACGCCGCCCATCGCTTCAACGTATAGTCGATGGCCTTGCGTATCCCCGAGTTTGGTGCCGTCTTCTGCTGCTTCACCTGTAACCAGCTTTCGAACGCCTTCAACCGCGGTTTGGCATAACGGTGTCGCCATCGTCGTCGTTGTTCTGCCGGGCGCTGCTTTATCCGTCGCTCCAGGTTGTACAGCTCGCGGATAGTGGCCAGGGCGATTTCTGCCACCGGACTGCCGTTCGCCTTGTGCTGGTCGAAGAACTTCCGACGCACATGCGCCCAGCAGCCGGCTTCCTTCACGCTACCTTCGTCGAACAGCGCCCGGTAACCGGCATAGCCGTCCACGACCAACGTACCCTGCCAGCTATCCAGCATCGCGCTGGCATAGGTGCCACTGCGGCCCGGCTGGCAGTCATACAGCACCACCGCCCTGTCTGCCCCGGCGGCGCTGACGTAGGCCCACAGATACCCCTTCTGGCTGTGACCTTTTTCGGGATTGAGCAACAGTAACGGTGTCTCATCCGCCTGCAGTACCGCTTGCTGCAGCAGGTCCTGCCGCAGGGCGTCGGCCAGTGGCTTCAGTGCCGCCCCCACCGCACCGAACCAACCAGCCAGCGTGCTGCAGGGAATATCGATACCGTGACGCAGGTAGATTTTCTGCTGACGGTATAGCGGCAGATGGTCACTGCATTTGGCTACGGTGACCTGGGCCAACAACCCCGGACCGGGCTGGCCTTTTTCGATAAGCTGAGGCGGTAAGGGAACGGTATGGACGGTTTCACAGCAGGGACAGCTGTAGTGCGGGCGCACCGTGCGATGCACCACCACCCGAGCCGGAATGTACTCCAGCCGTTCGCTCACCTCATCACGCAGGGGGCGCAGGGCGTGCCCGCAGTCGGGGCAGTCATGACTGCTCAGGTCAAGACGGACCGTTTCACGGGATAACTCTGGCGGCAATGGCTGGCGTTTGGGCGGTGTGCCAGGGAGCGCCTTGCCTGCCGGTAACACCGCCGCCAACTGCTGTTCCAGGTCGGCGGTGTCGGCATCGACATCCTCTTCCGCCAGGCTCCGCTGTTCGCCCTGGAAGGCTTCACTCTTGCGGCCGAAGCGCCAGCGACGGCCGGCCTTCAGCGCGTCTTCCAGGGCCTGGATGTAGTGAGCCTGAGCTTCGAGCAGGGCCAGAGCCCGGACACGTAACTCATGGGGATCTTGTGTGGTAAACAGCGCGTCGATATCCATATCAGCAGCTTGACATAACGGACGGTGATAATCACGTCATATCATGACGTTAACGTTTAACGTCTCAGGTTTCCCAGCCCGGCAGGTCAAGCCCCTCAACCTGTTGCCAGTCTACCCCCTTGGTCAGCCAGGCGAACTGCTCTGCCGTCAGCGGCCAGGCGGTATCCCCGGGGCGGGGCCAGGTGAAGTGGCCCTGATGCAACCGGCGGGTGCACAGCCAGACGCCGTGCTTGTCCCACTGCAACACTTTGATGCGTGAGCGTGCCTTGTTGCAGAAAACCACCGCGGTTCCCGGCGGTAAGGGCGAGGGCAAGTGTTCATCGGCCAGCCGGGTCAGGGTATCAATACCCCGGCGCATATCGGTCGGCTCACGGGCCAGCCAGATGGCATGAGGCATTAGCATAGGTTGAGCTCCGCCATGATGGCCGGCAACTGGCTGGGCTGGCAGGTGATGGAGCACCGTTTTAAATTCAGGGTAATGGCGGGCATATGCGGGTCTATGTTGGGGAGGGATAGCGGTGCCTCTTCAGGGGCAACAGTCACCGGAATAAAAGGGGGTTCAGCGGCCGGTGACGTTGGGATTTTGGTCCACTTGCCGACCCAGTTGCAAAAGGTTTTGACATTGAGATGGTGTTGCAGGCTGTACTGAGTGCGGGACAGGCCGCTGAATTGCCAGTCGGCGACATGTTGCTGCTGTTGTTGGAGGGTATGGCGAGATTTTGGCATGGGGGAACCTGCGTAGTGAACATGAGGTTCAAGCGTGCCGAGTCGCACAAGGATTAACAATGTGAGTTCACCGCGTGCTTACTCTAATACCTGTGGTTTGGTCATACGAGGAAGAGAGGCAGGAACACCATTACCGAACAAACGCGCCTGGGCTCCAGGCTTTTTAGCTGAAGCAGCCAAACGTACCCGTTCGGCGACTTCTTTAAATATATAGCTATTTTCAAGGAGCGTTTCTATGTCATCTTGTGACGTTATCGGCATGAATGAATTATCGAGTGACGTTAATTCCCCAATATAGTTCTCCAGCCCACTGAGTATTTCCCCCTCATTTTCATTCGATCCGTCAATAGTGATATGCACTGAGCTTTCGAAGTTGCTCCACAGACCGCCACCGGTCAGATTGTGTGAACCCACAACTATCAACCCCTTATTATCACCTAAAAACTGGTAGATCTTTGCATGGAATGTCTGGCCTTTTTCAGAGTGCACAACATGCAAGGAGTCGGTATTAATAAGCAAAGCGGTGAGAGCCTCGTAGGACGTCCCACCAAGGTCGACACCCACGTACACATTTACTTTTCCTCCTCGGTCCCTAAATCTTTTGAGAGAATCTTTAATTCTGAGGACACCACTGTTCTTTGCGAACGCGACAACAATGTTAAGAGTGCGGTAGTCTGGTGAACTAAGCAACTCGATCAGACGGTTGCCAAGCTGCCCGGTAAAGGGCTGGTTCATCAGTTCCATTAAGTCCTCCTTTGGACTATCCTGTTTTTTCTAATAGTGCCTGCAGGCTTTTCGTTCTGAGCACATCAACATCAGTCTCACTATGATAGTTTTCCAGAGAACGCTGCACCGACATAAGCACCATCATAAATGCCTTTTCGCATGCCGGATAGTAG
>NZ_JVEL01000619.1:0-1988 GCF_001076875.1 Serratia sp. 506_PEND | reverse complement strand
GCCTCCCGTTGATGCCCTGCTCACTGAGCGGGGCGTTTGTTTTTGTGCCAGATATCAGAGGAGTTCACCATACAGGACACTGACAATACGCCGTTACCACCCGGTCCGTTCACCCGAGAGCAGGCAACAGCCGTCGCCACGCTGTACACCAACGTAGCCATTGAAGACGACCAGGGTACGCACTTTCGGCTGGTCATTCGCGACAGCGGAGGGCAGTTGTTCTGGCGGGCGTGGAATTTTGAAGCAAATGCAGGAGAGTGGCTGAACCGCTATCTGCTCAGCCACGGTATACCCAAAAATTGACTCATCACCAACAACCACACCAGCAGGCCATGCTCCCACCGGAGCATGGCTTTTTTGTTTATGCCGTTAAAGCAACCATAAGGAATTAACAATGCGATTAGCCAGCCGTTTTGGTCGGGTGAACCAGATTCGCCGTGACCGCCCCTTAACCCGCGAAGAACTGATGCAGCACGTCCCCAGTGTCTTCGGGGAAGACAAGCACGACTCCAGAAGCGAAAAGTATACCTACATACCCACGATCACCCTGCTGGAGAACCTTAAACGCGAAGGGTTCCAGCCATTCTTTGCCTGCCAGTCACGTGTGCGCGACCAGAGCAGACGGGAACATACAAAGCATATGCTGCGCCTGCGTCGTGCCGGTCAGATAAACGGTCAGCAGGTGCCGGAAATTATCATCCTGAATTCGCACGATGGCGCATCAAGTTTTCAGCTACTGCCGGGGATATTCCGAAGCGTCTGCACCAATTCGCTCGTCTGCGGACAGTCGTTTGGCGAGATCCGCGTGCCGCACCGGGGCGATGTTGTCGGGAAGGTGATTGAGGGTGCCTATGAGGTGCTCAGCGTCTTTGACCGGGTGGAAGAGAAACGTGACGCCATGCAGTCCCTGCAACTACCGCCACCAGCACAGCATGCACTGGCTAAAGCGGCGCTGGCATACCGTTTTGGGGAAGAGTACCAGCCAGTAACCGAAGCGCAAATTCTTGCACCCCGCCGCTGGCAGGACGAGAGCGATGACCTGTGGACCACTTACCAGCGCATTCAGGAAAACCTGCTGAAAGGCGGACTAAGTGGCTGTACCGCGCAGGGTAAACGCACCCATACCCGCGCAGTAAACGGGATAGATGGCGACGTTAAGTTAAACCGTGCGCTCTGGGTGATGGCGGAAAACATGATGGACCTGTTGGGCAGGTAGCCCCGCCACCGAAATCAATCCCCGGCCCGACAGCTCCATTCAACATACTCATGCATAAGGAAAAATTAACATGACCGACATTATTAATATTAACGACAACCATCAGCGACCTCTGCAGGCTGGCGATAACGGTTCTGCACCGGCACTGATAGCCACGCCCGTACCTGACGAACAGCGTGTGGGATTCTGGCCGCAGCACTTTGGCAACATCCCGCAGTGGATAACCCTTGAACCGCAGGTCTTTGCGTGGATGGACCGGTTCTGCGCTGACTACAGCGGCGGTATCTGGAATTTTTATACTCTCAACAACGGAGGAGCCTTCATGGCTCCGGAAACGGACAACGATGCCTTCTGGTCGCTGTTCAACGCCATGAATGGCAACGCCGCAGATATGAGCGCCGAAGCTGCAGGGATTGCGGTCTGTCTTATCGCTTACAGTCATCACGCGTGCCGCACAGAATGCGACGCCATGACGGAACATTACTGGCGTCTGCGTGACTATGCGCTGCATCACCCGGAATGTAATGCCATCATGCGCATTATCGACTGAGGTAAGTATTATGGAACAACAGTTACCGCTGTTTGCCCGTGAATTAGCCCCTGCCGACCAGCAGACGGTCAGGGCAGCATTAACCCTGCTGGAGCGCCAGTTACGCGAACCCGGCGCGTCATTTACGTCCAGCCATGCCGTCCGTGACTGGCTGCGTCTGCAGCTCGCTTCACTGGAGCGCGAAGAATTTACCGCACTCTTCCTCGATAACCAGCATCGCCT
>NZ_JVEL01000618.1:0-5600 GCF_001076875.1 Serratia sp. 506_PEND | reverse complement strand
CTGTAGCGCGGCGAAATTTTCTGCACTGTTTAGCAGAGAATTTCGCACTCTAAGAACGTCAAAAAAATCACGATTTTGCACTATGCGAAATCAATCGCAAATGTTACTAACGATCAACTCACTGGCTCGCTGTCGATTATCACCGAGACAGTAAGTAACCCCCGTAGTGGTTATCGGCAGCCCCTCAAACGCTTTACGCATCTCCGGGATGTCGTTTACTGAGATGATCATCTTGCCTTTGATCGTTCTGGCTAGCTCAGCCATCAGGCTGTATTGCTCCAGGCTGAACTCGACTCCATAGCCCTGCGTCCTCCAGTAGGGTGGATCAAGGTAAAACAGCGTATGCGGACGATCGTACTTCTTGATGCAGGTCACCCAGTCCAGATGTTCAATCATTGTTCGCGACAAGCGCAGATGGGCAGCAGACAAGTTTTCCTCAAGACGTAGCAGGTTTAGCCGTGGCGCGCTGGTTGTGGACGTCCCAAAGGTTTGCCCCTCAACCTTGGCACCAAAGGCCATATTTTGAAGATAATAAAAGCGAGCAGCACGCTGTATGTCCGTTAGCGTTTCTGGGACACACAGCTTTTCCCATTCAAATATCTGGCGACTGCTTAAAGCCCATTTAAACTGTCGGACAAACTCCTCTAAGTGGTGTTTTACGACACGATACAGATTAATCAACTCGCCATTTATGTCGTTCACAACCTCCACTTTTGAAGGTTCCTTGCTGAAAAATAGAGCAGCGCCTCCACAGAAAGGTTCAACATAGCAAGTATGCTTCGGAAACAACGGAAGAATTTGACGAGCCAGCTTACGTTTACCACCTACCCAGGGAATAATCGGAGAAACAGCTACTTTCATGAAGCGTCACCTTTTTACCGTTTAGTAAGGGATGTTATACACTGCAATCTGCATCTTATTGACAGGAGCCATGTCCCGTTTCGAATTTTATGTTGCTCTACTCAAGGGAGTAACGGCGCGGCACCAATGCTTTATTGTCAGGAGCCGCGCCACCCATCAATGGTAATGCCCAGCCCAACCGTTCCAGGGATCAGGATTCTGCATGTCACTGCTGGGTATTACCGCCAACCCACGGAATAATTGCTCCAGACACACAACTTCCGCTATAATATAACTAATTGATTTTCAATGCTTTTAATCGCACCACCTTCTGAGTGGTCATGGAGTAACCATCAGAGAGCTGACGCAGACTTGTGCCTGAAATGCTTCCAAAGACGGCAGTTAACGATCACCCCAACAAACACAACACTTGCCGCTATTTAACTTTAAAAACCACAATATCTTGCGACTCTAACTAAAAAGTGAGATACCGACGATCAACTGGCGGGTTTAGGCCCCGGCACGTCCGGCCACGCAATATCTGGCGCTTGGCTGGTATCCACGCGGCTCAGCAGCACGCTGTAGCGCTCCCAGGCGTCGAGTTGGGCCTTCTCCTCATCGGTGGCCATGTCGTATTTGACGGCACGTCCCAGCCGCTCAATAACCTCGTCGGCCTCGTCCTGAAGTTGCTTCAGCTTCGCCGCTGCGGCTGCGACCTCTGCCGCTTGCTGGGCCTCTTTGTCGGTCACCCACTGCGTACCGTCCCACTTGTCATATGGCGTCTGGGGTGCCAGCAGCGTCCAGCCGGCGAGAAGCGGCCCCAGGTAATCCACTGTCCGGGCCTCGCCGGTATCGGTGTTGTATGCAAGCTGCCCGCGAAAATCATCGACTATCTCCCAGGCGGTACCGTCTTCCGTGCGACGAATCGCTTTGGTGTCATCGTCTGGCAACGTTGGCTTATCAATGTAAGAGCCGGCAGCGATACCCACGCCCAGCTGACAATACTGCCAGTAGCAGGAGGTAAACTCGCGCGTGGTGCTGTAGGCACATTGATATGTCAGTATCCAGCCTGCCGTTGTCGACCAGCCTTCTGGGCCTAAAACGGCGTGTTCAAAATCGAGGTTATATTTTTGTGTGGTCATTATGCTGCTCTCACGATGTAGTTGATGGCGACGTTGTAGGGGCGGGTCTCGCGCTGTGCTTCGGTTTCCTGCATGACACGGTAAGTGCCGGTGTTATCGGTCCCGGTGCCGACGGTATGGCCGGTGTCTCGCCCTGCATAGTTACCCCATTCACCGCCGCCAATGGCGGATGCCGGCGCTTGACCAGGCTGTATGGATAACAACCCACGGTTAGGGTCAACGCCCTTGCCGTTGTCCTTACCGCGCAGGAATGCGCCGCGAAGGTCAGGAAGTTGGCCGCTGGGGAATATCAAGGCAAGGTTGGGAAAGGCGCCCTTATTGAACCCGGAGCCGTCACACATCAGCCAGCCGGTCGGAGGTGTATCACTCGGCCAAGCTTCTATGACGCCAACCGGCACGGCGTTGGTGCCGTTGGCAAAAATATTGCCGTCATGGCGAAACTCATACCAGGCATCGCGACCGCCGCTTCTTGCGTGCAGCCCCACGAGGGCATATTTGCCGATATTCTCCAGGAAATACATTTCACCGACCTGGTCACCTACGCCTTGCAGGGTCATGCCGCTCGTCTGGTTATAACTGCCACCCCCGTCGCTGTAGGTGTGGATGCCAGTCTTGTAAATCGAGCTCTGGCTGTCTACGGAAAGAGCTGTGCCAATATTGACGTTACCGGTGTTGTTGATAATAGTAAGTGGCCGCAGGCTGTTGAAATTACCGTTCGGATCGCCCGGATTCGTCAGAAGGTAATAGAAAGCATTGGCGTCCATCCGCCACATGGCACCATACCCCCCCTGAATTCCGCGTAAAATGGCACTGCTGGTTGACTTGATTTCACCTGTCATGGTGCCGCCGGTGATGGGCAGCGCGTTCATGTCTGTGGCTGTGGGCTTGTATTTGTCGGTATAAATCCGCAACCAGGTGATATTGTCGTCGGCACTTTGGGAGAAGCCAACGTATGCCGCCATGTTGCCGCCAACAACGGCAAAGTAACCGGCGGACGGCGCTGCATCCATCGGCAGGCACATCACACCGGCGGATACGTTGCCCGAAACGGCCGGGGGCTTGTTTTTTGCGGTGGCATTGACCCGGTAAATCTGTCCGATATTGCTGTAGGCGTCTGGCTTGTTTACCGGCCCCATACCAACGCCAAACATCAGTTGGGGATTGTTGGGGCTGAATACGCGCGCGGTGCCTTCGTAGAGCTGAAAACCGTTCATTGACGCGACGAGCTTGCTTTTGCCGTCGATGCCTAAAGCCTGTACGCGACTATCGCCCTTGGCTGCCGGGTTGACGTCAACGACCCAGTGGCCGGCGCCGTCTGCATCGCAGATGGCTTTAATGCCGATTTTTTTCGTCGCAACACCGTCTTCATTGTATGTATACAAGAATTCAGAAATGGTGTTGATGTCGTCCTCATGGACGGTAATTGAACCCTTGGCATTCAAAGGCCCGGTCAGGGTGCCGCCCGTTAGTGGCAAAAATTCATCACCTCCGACAGTGCCGATGATTTTTTTAATGGCCAGTAATAGCTGATTTTGTTTGCTGGGGTCAGGCTGAAAACCGGCGTCAGCCAAAACATTTTTCATTTCCTGCTGAATATCACGAATAGCACTCTGGTTATCGTTCATGAAGTCGGCATATAAAATCGTGCCCTCCACGCCGGTAGCTTCATTACCATCGTGAAATAAATTATCCGGCGTATTTACCGGCGGCATTAAATTCTGCATATCACGCCTCTTTATAAATGAAATGGCAAAACGTATGCGCGGGCTTTAAGTCCTGAAACATCGACTCCAATTGCGCCGTGCTCACCAGGTTATCGCTATGCAGGACGTTGACGCGCCAAATCCAGATGGTGTCGCGCGAGTAAAGGCGGTCGCCCATGCGATTGATGCCAATACGAAATGGCTGCGGCTCATCGATGGTGATGGTGTAGCCGAGGCTCTTGGCCAGATTGATAAAATAGGGGCGGCTCAGGCCACCGGTGGTGTTGATTTTCGCCTTTATCAGCGTGAGGCGCTCTTGCGGCGAGGCATCCGGGGCTGGCGTCAGAGCAAGGACGCGCTCCCAGTCCGGGATAAGCTCGTTAATCTGCAGCGGGACGATACCCAGGGCGACGCACCGGGCAGCATCTTCTACTTGCTGCAGGGCGTTGCCTTCGGCGTGGTGTTCAACCTTTATCTGTTCGCCGTTTGGGTCATAGGCCACCGGCGGCAGAAGATTTCCAAGCAGCGTGGCGTAACTCATGGCATCAGCTCCACAATCAGACCACCCATGCGCACCCATTCGACGCGTTCTTCATCGACCACCGGCGTGACGTTCGCCGCCGGAAGGATAATTTTCAGGTCGGTGATACCAGGAATGGCGGAAATCAGCGCCCCAATCTGGAACAGTACTGCCGTATCGCCAGGGGCCAACTGCGTGAAGTAGCTGACCAGGGTGTTCTGGATTTGGACTTTCGCATCCGCCAGTGTCAGCCCGACCAGCGCCACTTGCATGTGAAAATCTACGCTGCGCGGTGTAGGGGCCAGTACCAGGCTGTTTTTGGCCGTGACCGGACGCAGGTCATCGATATGCGCCTGAGCGGCGTCGATGGTGGCTTGTGACGGCAGGTCATTGCCGGAGGTAATGACCACATCCACAGTGCCCAGGCCACGGCGCATCGGGTAGACGTAAGCCGCCGTAACGCCAGGAACTTCCATCGCCCAACGGTGATAGTCATACTTGTTGCCGCCGGCCGGTGGCTGGCGGATAAGTTCCAGCAGGCGCGCCAGCAGGGACTCGTCGCTTTCATCATCCGTGCCGCCAGTCATGGTCTTCAGCGTGATTTGTGAGCTGACGCCTGTGGGTGCGATAAGTAGCGTGCCAGGCGTACCGTCAGGGACGTTACTGGCGATGCCGGTTGTAGTGGCGGCGGCGTTTACGGTCAGCTTACCGCCGGCATCCAGCGTGCCGCCGGTGAGCGTGGTGCCTGTCTGGCCGTTGCCATAACGGAACGTCAGCCCACTGGCCACCGGGCTGTTGGGCGTACCACTAAGCTGCGCCTGGCCACCGGCCGGCGTGGCTGGCTTCGGCGTCAGGTTACGCAACCGCGCGTGCATCAGCAAAAAATCATGGTCGGCGGTATCGGGGAATATCTGCCGCGCAATCCACTGCTGGTCCTGGTATACGCCACGCACGGCACTCGCCACAGAGCTGGCACGCACAAAAAAATCACTGTCCGGGCCGACGTCGGCTTGCGGCAGCTGGTTCTTGATGTCTCGGAGGATAGTGTCGCGAATGTCGCTGACGCTGGGGATAATATGCGGCATGTAAACCCCTTTTAAGCGACGCTTACGCGGTGGGTAAATGGCATGATTTGCCCGTTGGACTGCTCCACCTCAATCAGCAATATCAGCCAGCCGTTCGCCGGGTGCTGCGCAGTGACTGTAATGCGGCTGGCGCGACCATCGTCGAGAATGGGTTGCAGCGCCTGCTCGGCGTACTGGCGCGCCAGGGTGCGCACCCGCGCCACGTCTTTTTCCCGCTTCAGCAAGTAGAGGCGTGAGCCGAGTGTCGGGTCCGCCCACCAGGAGCCGAGCGGAACCGTCAGGCGCAGGTAAACCGCATTCTGCAGCGTGG
>NZ_JVEL01000617.1:0-3365 GCF_001076875.1 Serratia sp. 506_PEND | reverse complement strand
ATAGCTTGATACCGGACGCCTATCCGAAGCGCAAGAAGCATGAACATAATGGTGGAATGGTCATCATTCCTGTCGATAAGCCCCAATACTGAGGCCCAACGATGAATATTAAAATGATCGACGAGCGTATCAGTCGCTTTCTGGCCCGCGTCCGCCAGGCATTTCGGGGTAAGGTTAACCTGGTCAACACGGCCGGCGGTATCCAGACCGCCCAGGTCGGCGGTCTGGCCGGAGAAGACCTGCCGGGGGCAGAGCTGTTCCAGCACTACGGCTTCACCAGTGCGCCCCCTGCAGGCGCTACAGCGATAGTAATACCCGTCGGCGGGCGCACCAGTCACAGCGTTATCATCGCCACCGAACACAGCGCTTACCGCCTGCAGGGACTGGAGAACGGCGAGGTGGCCATCTACAACCAGGACGGTGCAAGCGTCGTCCTGAAGAGCGGAAAAATCATTGAGTTGACCTGTGATGAGTACCGCGTCAAATGCAAAAAATACAGCGTTGACGCCACAGAAAACGCCACTTTTACCACTCCAGAGGTGAAGGCTTCCGCGCAGGTAACGGCTGACGGCACCATCAACGGCAATGGCGGACTGGCGATTAAAGGTGGCGAGGGAGCCTCATTTGAGGGTAATGTAAATCAGCAATCGGGCGACTTTACCTCCCAGGGTAAGGTGATTGCCTCAAACCTGCCGGATGACCATATTCACGACACACCGGACGGCCCGTCAGGCCCGCCGCGCAAAGCCTGATATTTTCCGCCTTATTCCCTACTGCACCACCCACTGAAACCCTTCAACTGTTTGCATTTGCGTCCATGCCGTACCGTTGCGGCATGGACGCTCTCATTGATACTCAAACCGGCGATTACACCGGCAAATCTACCGCCACGCTGCAGAATGCGGTTTACCTGCGCCTGACGGTTCCGCTCGGCTCCTGGTGGGCGGACCCGACACTCGGCTCACGCCTCTACTTGCTGAAGCGGGAAAAAGACGTGGCGCGGGTGCGCACCCTGGCGCGCCAGTACGCCGAGCAGGCGCTGCAACCCATTCTCGACGATGGTCGCGCCAGCCGCATTACAGTCACTGCGCAGCACCCGGCGAACGGCTGGCTGATATTGCTGATTGAGGTGGAGCAGTCCAACGGGCAAATCATGCCATTTACCCACCGCGTAAGCGTCGCTTAAAAGGGGTTTACATGCCGCATATTATCCCCAGCGTCAGCGACATTCGCGACACTATCCTCCGAGACATCAAGAACCAGCTGCCGCAAGCCGACGTCGGCCCGGACAGTGATTTTTTTGTGCGTGCCAGCTCTGTGGCGAGTGCCGTGCGTGGCGTATACCAGGACCAGCAGTGGATTGCGCGGCAGATATTCCCCGATACCGCCGACCATGATTTTTTGCTGATGCACGCGCGGTTGCGTAACCTGACGCCGAAGCCAGCCACGCCGGCCGGTGGCCAGGCGCAGCTTAGTGGTACGCCCAACAGCCCGGTGGCCAGTGGGCTGACGTTCCGTTATGGCAACGGCCAGACAGGCACCACGCTCACCGGCGGCACGCTGGATGCCGGCGGTAAGCTGACCGTAAACGCCGCCGCCACTACAACCGGCATCGCCAGTAACGTCCCTGACGGTACGCCTGGCACGCTACTTATCGCACCCACAGGCGTCAGCTCACAAATCACGCTGAAGACCATGACTGGCGGCACGGATGATGAAAGCGACGAGTCCCTGCTGGCGCGCCTGCTGGAACTTATCCGCCAGCCACCGGCCGGCGGCAACAAGTATGACTATCACCGTTGGGCGATGGAAGTTCCTGGCGTTACGGCGGCTTACGTCTACCCGATGCGCCGTGGCCTGGGCACTGTGGATGTGGTCATTACCTCCGGCAATGACCTGCCGTCACAAGCCACCATCGACGCCGCTCAGGCGCATATCGATGACCTGCGTCCGGTCACGGCCAAAAACAGCCTGGTACTGGCCCCTACACCGCGCAGCGTAGATTTTCACATGCAAGTGGCGCTGGTCGGGCTGACACTGGCGGATGCGAAAGTCCAAATCCAGAACACCCTGGTCAGCTACTTCACGCAGTTGGCCCCTGGCGATACGGCAGTACTGTTCCAGATTGGGGCGCTGATTTCCGCCATTCCTGGTATCACCGACCTGAAAATTATCCTTCCGGCGGCGAACGTCACGCCGGTGGTCGATGAAGAACGCGTCGAATGGGTGCGCATGGGTGGTCTGATTGTGGAGCTGATGCCATGAGTTACGCCACGCTGCTTGGAAATCTTCTGCCGCCGGTGGCCTATGACCCAAACGGCGAACAGATAAAGGTTGAACACCACGCCGAAGGCAACGCCCTGCAGCAAGTAGAAGATGCTGCCCGGTGCGTCGCCCTGGGTATCGTCCCGCTGCAGATTAACGAGCTTATCCCGGACTGGGAGCGCGTCCTTGCTCTGACGCCAGCCCCGGATGCCTCGCCGCAAGAGCGCCTCACGCTGATAAAGGCGAAAATCAACACCACCGGTGGCCTGAGCCGCCCCTATTTTATCAATCTGGCCAAGAGCCTCGGCTACACCATCACCATCGATGAGCCGCAGCCATTTCGTATTGGCATCAATCGCATGGGCGACCGCCTTTACTCGCGCGACACCATCTGGATTTGGCGCGTCAACGTCCTGCATAGCGATAACCTGGTGAGCACGGCGCAATTGGAGTCGATGTTTCAGGACTTAAAGCCCGCGCATACGTTTTGCCATTTCATTTATAAAGAGGCGTGATATGCAGAATTTAATGCCGCCGGTAAATACGCCGGATAATTTATTTCACGATGGTAATGAAGCTACCGGCGTGGAGGGCACGATTTTATATGCCGACTTCATGAACGATAACCAGAGTGCTATTCGTGATATTCAGCAGGAAATGAAAAATGTTTTGGCTGACGCCGGTTTTCAGCCTGACCCCAGCAAACAAAATCAGCTATTACTGGCCATTAAAAAAATCATCGGCACTGTCGGAGGTGATGAATTTTTGCCACTAACGGGCGGCACCCTGACCGGGCCTTTGAATGCCAAGGGTTCAATTACCGTCCATGAGGACGACATCAACACCATTTCTGAATTCTTGTATACATACAATGAAGACGGTGTTGCGACGAAAAAAATCGGCATTAAAGCCATCTGCGATGCAGACGGCGCCGGCCACTGGGTCGTTGACGTCAACCCGGCAGCCAAGGGCGATAGTCGCGTACAGGCTTTAGGCATCGACGGCAAAAGCAAGCTCGTCGCGTCAATGAACGGTTTTCAGCTCTACGAAGGCACCGCGCGCGTATTCAGCCCCAACAATCCCCAACTGATGTTTGGCGT
>NZ_JVEL01000032.1:0-479 GCF_001076875.1 Serratia sp. 506_PEND | reverse complement strand
CACTTTTCAGCTTAAGGAAAAGGGTAATGAAGAAATTTGTCGGACTATTCGCTGTGTTAATCCTGTCTGGTTGTTCAACCACGGCCAATGAACTTCGATTGACCTCGCCTGCACTTAAAGGACATTCGAGTAAGAGTGCGGATTTATATATTGGTTGTGTATTGAATAACTGGAATGAAAAAAACACAATTTCACCCATTAGTCCGCAACCAATTGAAAATGGCTACTCGGCACAGATAAATGATATGACTCGGGGAGTGGTTATGCTTGTTGATGTGAGGAATGTTGATACAGGCAGTGACTTTATCTTTTACAAGAAAAGAGATATGAGTTTTTATGAATCGGCAATTATAGCGTGTAAATAATCTGGCTGCGTATACAATTTACGATCCCCTGCTGAAATTTGGGCGGGGTATGGCTTTCGCGAGTTCGATGGCTCGCCGCGCCCAGGCGACATGGCGATCATGCAGGTTTCGGCG
>NZ_JVEL01000616.1:0-42425 GCF_001076875.1 Serratia sp. 506_PEND | reverse complement strand
AGCCGGGGTGTGACATGCTGAAAATGACCGCTGCACAGTTTAATCGGGAATATAAGGTGGGTAGCGTTTTTGTGCTCAGCACCAAGTTACAGGACAGTAACGGCAAGCCGGTGCGGACGGTGGCGAAAGCCGACGATATAGGTAGTGGTGCTGTGGTGGAAATTAATCTCGAACCTTGGTTTACCAATATTCGAAATTTAACACCGACTAATTAATTTAATACCGAATTAAAMCTTATTTAAMTATGGCGTAAACCCGCCAGGGGCGCGCTTACGCCAAAATCTGACTTTGAGGTAATAAAAAATGGAAAAAGATAAATATTGGGATGGTGCAAATCCGCCTGATGGGTATGAAGCCCGGCCATCATCCGGCAATCTGGGCAGGGTTGAAATAGACAATCCAGAGCTTGCCGATGTGCTACGCAAGCTGATTGCATGGCATGAAAGTCAAGTTAGGGGTCTTTCGCTGGTGCTGGAGCATAAGGATGCCAGCATTGACTTAGGTGAGAACTCTATTGAGGCCGGTACCGAGCTGCATAGAGGGGTTCGGATTGGTGTCCAACTGGCTCTCGCTTATCTGGGGAAGTTGCCCATATATTTCAATGCCGCTGACGATGAATAATTTAATCCCGTAATAAACCCTATTTAAATATGGCGTAACTCGTCCTGGGCGCTCTTACGCCAAAATCAAGGAAATGATAATGAATACCTTTAAAGCCGACGTGGAAACCATTACGCCAGAAATAGCCATCACCTATTTAGGGGCGAACACAATCAACAGGAACCTCAATCAAACGTATGTGGACAGGTATGTACGGGAAATGAAATCCGGTACGTGGCGACTAAATGCCGAGTCAATCAAGTTCGATGCTTCTGGTCGGCTGATTGACGGTCAGCATCGTCTCAATGCCGTCGTCATGGCCGGTGTTGCTATCCAAAGCCTGGTTGTACGCGGCATACCTGTGGGCGTTATTGATACGCTGGATACAGGAAAAGCCAGAACCGGCGGTGATGTTTTGGCCATTTCCGGTATTACCGAGAAATCCGCGAGCGGCTGTATTGCCCAGGCCGTTTGTACGCTGCTTCGCTATGAGGCCGGTGTTAACTGGTCGGTCAGTGGTGGTGGATATAAGTATCTGGAGACCAATGAAAAAATTGCAATTTACTACCGGGGGCACATGAATGAGCTTAAGGCCAATCTTTTGTGGATAAAGGAAAACCTGCCATCAAAAGGTGGGTTGATGCCTGCCTCTGATGTGCTGGCATTGTTAACGATATGTGCCCGAAAAGACCCGACACTGGCGCACGCTTTTTTTACTGAGATTTTCAAAGGGATCAACCTCGCCGACGGCAGTATGTCTTGGGCGCTCCGCAATCGGCTGATCCATTACAAAACAGGTACGGTAAAGGCTAATAAAGCCATCCTCAAGTGTACCTTCCTTTTATGTTGGAACAGGTTGCGGGCGGGTAAGTCTGTGAAGGCCGGAAATATCATGTATCGCCAGGGTGAATCTGTCCCGTTTGCCAAATGAGGTGACTGCAATGAAATTACCTCGTTTCAACCTGTGGCGCTGGTTATGGGGGCGCGTCTGGGCACTCAGTGAGTGGAGTGGTATTGGTCTGGGGCGTTTCGCACCGTGGGTATTTCACCAGATGATTGGTTGCAATACCAAAGTTGAGAGGATGACCAAATGAAACAGTTACTTAAAGGTATTTCTGTTGAGCAGTTCAATGCCCGTTTCCCGGTAGGGGCGCTGTTCCGCTATTACCCTATCCAGGGTCAGTCGGAGTGCTGTCAGGTTGTTACCCGCTCAGAAGCCTGGGCGCTGGGGCATGGTGCTGTCGTGGTGCTCGTTAATGACCGTACTGGCGGTGTGTCGGTGGAGCATCTGGAGCCGGTCGCGGCTTACGGCGGTGCGGTATGAATTGGGCCTTGATTTTGGTTCTTGCTGGATCCTACCTGCAGCTGGGTTACTGCCATGCTGATACCGTGCGCGAGCTGGGCTTGCTTCGCCGTTCGCCGCGCTTTGTTGGGTTCCTGGTCATCATGCTGCTGTGGCCGATGGGCGTCATGATGCTGGCTGACCGCATCCGCCTTGAGAGGGAGTGGTAGTAATGGTGATTATTACTGTGTTGTTAGTCACTTATCTGGTTGTGGCGGTAGTGTTGCTACTGACGATGTATCTGTTGCGCCTTGCCTATTGGCGGTGCGGTGCTCGTTCGGTACAGGCGCCAGGCTTTACCTTTGTTCAGGTTGCCGTGCTGTGGCCAATCTTGATGGTGGTGCTGCTGTGGGTGTATTTGGGGTGGCTTATGAAGGGGAATTCCAATGGCTAAATCGGCGGCAGAGCGTAAGGCTGCGCAGCGGCAACGCGTAAAGCAACGTGGTGGTTCGCGTGATGACCTGGTGCTGACCGACAAAGAGGATGCGGCACTAGAAAAGAATCGCAGGCGGCGCAATCCAGGGCATCGGCCCTATAGCCGTACTGAATACATTGGCTTATTGATCCTCTGTGATAATGAGCGACTGGACCGTCAGGAGGCTGGTCTGGGTGTATGTCAGCGGTGTGGTAATGCCTTACCTGTCGGGTGCGGTGGTAATTTTCGTGGTGAGGGGGCGTGCTGGTTCACTCTGGCTTTTCGCGCACTCAATTTAACCGCCGTGACCGGTCACGCTAATTTGCAAGGAGAGTAATTATGCGTATAGCTCAATGTTTAACGAATATTGCTCTTGTGGGCCAGACGTTGATACGGTCCAAAACTATTAATTCAGGATATAAGGTTATTGAACATGCCCTATTTAGTCGCTCCATTTTTAATTTCAATTGTGCTTTTAAATGTGAAATCAATCCGTTGGATTCATATTGGCAGGCTACTTGCAGTATTTACCGTTATTGCCTTGCTATATACCAATGGTGCAGGTGCCGCAGGGTTAGCTGTGGGACTGTTATTGGCGTGTGCGGGAAGGTATCAGAAGCAGTGGTGTTCTCAGGTTACGAGTCACAATCGCGAGGTGTCTGCTGATGAGCAAGAACCTCATTCGGATAATTCACACCGGTAAATCGGTATTAGCCTGGGATGATGAGACCTATCGTGGTGTGCTTGCACGCCTCACCGGTAAGCGTAGCGCGAAGGAGTGCACGGAAGCGGAGCTGGAGCGCGTAGTCGGTTATATGCGTGACCAGGGCTTTGAGCAAAAGTCGACTCAGCATGGTCGTCGCCCCAATGTGGCTATGGGCCGCAAGGGTATGGTCAGTAAAATCGAGGCGATGCTGGCGGAGGCCAAACGGCCCTGGGGGTATGTTGAGACCATCGTCGAGCGGATGCTCGGCGAACGCAAGCCGCTGGAGTGGCTCAATGACGATCAGGTGCGCACGGTGATGCAAATCCTGATTGTTGAGGCGAAACGCCACGGGAGGTTGCCGTGAACCCTAATCAGCCCGATTATGAGCAGGTGCTGGCGCTGCTGCCTGAGTCCGTGCAGCAAATTGCGGCGCTGATTGGCTTTCCGGCAACGGAAGCGCTGATCCGGCAGTTTGGCGGCGTGACATTCCCCATCGGCAAAGGGCTGCGTGGTACGGGGCAGCGGCGTATTGCGCTGCTGCAGAAGACATTATCGCCGGATCATGTGGCGGTGCTGGTGCAGCACTTCAGCGGGGATGTGCTGTATATCCCCCGCTGTGACGCGGCGTGGCGTGCCTGGCGCAACCGCTGTTTCTTTGCGGATATTGATCGGTTGCAGGCAGAGGGTGAATCGTTGACAATGGCCCTCACGCTGATTTGCCCCAAATATGGCATTGCCTCCACCCGCGCCTGGGAGTTGTTAAAATCGCGGGATAGCACACCACTTCCTAAGCAAAACAGCCTCTTCTGACAGTTACCCACTACGCCCCCGTAGCGGGTTCGCGCCTCAACTATCCGACACAATAACCCTCGTCAACTTACGAGGGTTTTTTTATGTCCCGCTTTATCGATTTGATTGTCCTGCATTGTGCTGCCAGTCCGGATGGCAAGCCGCTGGGCAATGCGCATGAGACTGCTGCCCAGGTCATTGACCGCTGGCACGCGGAGCGCGGTTTTTGCCGTGCGCACCCTTCCATTAATCCTCAGTTGACGGCCATTGGCTATCACTACGTCATTGATTGCGATGGCACGGTGCTGACCGGGCGCGGCGAAGAAGAGATCGGCGCGCATGTGCAGGGCCACAACGCCAACTCCCTTGGTGTCTGCATGGTCGGCACCCGTCAGTTTACCGTCGCCCAGTGGTTGGCGATGCATGACCTGATCGCCACCCTGCAGGATAAATATCGTAATGCTTCCCTGCATGGCCACCGCGAGTATGCCGCCAAAGAATGCCCCGGTTTTGATGTGCCTGACTGGGTTGCTGTCGATTGCATACCGCTGCCGGGCCATGTGTTCCCGGAGGGCGTGTGAGCTGGGGTTCTGCGCTAAAGGCGCTGGTAATTGACCCGAAGACCGGCGAGTTGTCCACCGCCGAAGTGATGACCGTCGGTGCGTTCGTAGTCAGCAGCATCATGGTACTGAATGCGGCGTTTACTCAGTCGCTGGCTGAGTACGAGTTTGTCGGCTATCTGGCTGTCTGGGCCTTGCACAGCCAGGCCACTCGCCTGGTGTCGCTGCAGCGTGACCGTATGGATAAGGCCGATGATGCGACAGGCTAGGGTTCTGGGCGCGGTGCTGGCCTGTGGGCTGGCGGGCTGTGCGGCATTGCCTGCACGACTGGCGGGGCCGGTGTCCCGGTTCTGCCATTCGCCCTATGCCGAACTGATGCTCTTGCCTGCCGCTGGCGGTGCCTCGGTCTGGGGCTGGTTACGTTTTATGGAGGAATTACACCGTCATGAGCATGGAGATGGTGCTGCATGTCGCGCTGTGGCTGGTCGCCTCCTTTGGCGGCCTGTGGATCGCGCAGTTGAAGTACGCCCTGCACAAGCAGGGACAGTTGATTGAGGGTATCCAGCGCGATTACCTGCGCCGGGATGATGCCAGCGACCGTATGGATACGCTGAAAGAATTGGTGATCGACGTGCGAGATCGCATGGTGCGATTGGATGAAAAACTGGACCGCAAGGCGGACAAGTAAGGAGCAACAGTATGAACAGGAAGAAAAAAATTCGCTCACGCGTGCGCAGAGTAACCCTGGAGCGACGTTTGCTGGAAGAAATGAACACCAAGCTAACCCGGATGGAGAGCAACCTCGACACGGTGAACCGGGGCGCAGTGCGCCAGGGGGCAACGGCGGGCGGTGTTGCTGGCGGGCTGGTTGGTGCCATCGTGTCGCTGTTTGTGGCCCTGGCTAAATCAAAGCACGGGTTGTAAGGCATGGCGTACTCGCAGGATACGCGGGACAAGCTGCGACAGGCGTACATCTACGGCGGCTTAACGCTGGAGCTGGCAGCGGCGCAGACGGGGGTTCCTGTTTCTACGGCCACCCGCTGGAAACGCGAGGCGGCAGACCGACTGGACAACTGGGACAAGCATCGCGCCGCCGTGTTGATAGCAGGCGGCGGTATCGAAGATGTGACCCGGATGATCCTGCTGAATACCCTGACCGAGACGCATGTCACGATGGACAAGATCCGCGATGACCCCAGCATCTCGGCGGCAGACCGGGTCGATATGCTGGCCCGGTTGGGCGACTCGTTCAGCAAGTGCATTGCCGCCAGCAAAAAGGTACTGCCCGAGACTAGCGAACTGGCGACAGCAATGAGCACCGTAACGTTGTTTTCCAATTTCATTAACGAGAGCTACCCCAAACACCGGGCAGCGTTCGCCGAGGTGATCGAAGCCTTCGGCAAGGTACTGGAGAAAAAGTATGGCTAATCAAATCATTGACCTGGCACCAGACATGGCTGTCCGTGCAGATCAAATCACCAAGGTATGGGTGAGTAACAATGGCGATGTGCTCATCAAGTTGCGCGAAGGCACCACCCATTCAGTGGAACAGCAGTGTGGTGAAACGCCCTACCAGACATCGTGCCGCATCAAGGCGCAGATTGAGGCGGCGCTGGCTGAACGTAAAAACCCGCTTTAACCCGCATTTAAACGGAGATTAACACCATGCAAAAGACCGATAGCTACGCCCAGAAACAGCAGTATGTCGAAAGCCTGATCGCTACCGAACATTATTACCACGTACCGGACAGCACCTGCGTCCTCTGTGCTCTGGTGCTGAAAAGCGGCTTTACCGTTACCGGTACGTCATTTTGCCTTAACCCCGTCGACTTCAATGCCGCCAAGGGCTGGGCGTTCGCGCGGGATAGTGCCATCAATGAAGCCATCCATATGGAATCGTACCTCTGTTATCAGGGTGCAGGGTCAACGAATGCGCTCGGGGCGGCGTGCCTGGCCAGTGGCACTGCCGAGTGTGGCAATAAAGAGCAACAGAAAAAACCGTATGAACCGGTCACAGAGCGACTGAGCGTCTTTAACCGGCTGGTTTCAGCTATCCGCGCCGAATTCACCGAGGCTGAAATGCGCGGTCGTGGTTTCGACGAGAGCATGTGGCAGGCCGCGCAAATTATTCGCTGGGCGCAGGTTGAGGGTTAAGCACCTACTCTGACACAAAGTCGTAAGCGGCCCTGAATGCAGCAAGATAAGGGGCGTCGGGGCCAGAACCGCCGACACTTCCGGTGATACCGTTCCTGTTGGCACTTCCAGCCTTTACGATTTCTACCGCAACCTGAGCGATTTTGAGCTTCTGGTCGAGGGTGAGTGCGTTTTCTTTCGTCATTACGGTCTCCTTGTGACAGGTTGTTGGTTAGCGTCGACATCATGACACCAGGAGACCTTCTTTTTCAGGTGCTTATATGTCGCAAAAAATGTCCATTCGTGACTTCCGCGAATCAATGGCGGCGCTGGCCACCAACCTGCGGCGGGAGATTGAAGCCGAATGCACTGGGCTGGATGTCAGCCCCGCAGCGGTGGCGCAGCGTCGCCTGCAGGTGGCCAACGCGACGGACGGTTACCGTTTCTTCGTGCAGACCTATTTCCCGCACTACGTGCGCCACGCAGAACCCAGCGAACTGCACCTTCACCTGTTCACCCGCCTGCCGCAGATTGTCGCCAGCCCCAAAAGCGAGAACGACGCCATTGCCGCGCCGCGCGGTGAAGCCAAATCCACGCTGGTGAGCCAGCTCTTTGTGTTGTGGTGCATTATTCTCGGCCACAAGCATTATGCGCTGATTGTCATGGACGCTTTAGAACAAGCCGTCCCGATGCTTGAGGCCATCAAAGCCGAGCTGGAGTTCAATCCCCGCCTGCAGTCTGACTTCCCGGAGGCCTGTGGTCCTGGTCGCGTCTGGCAGGTGGGCACCATCCTCACCCGCAACGACATCAAGGTGCAGGTGGCCGGTAGCGGTAAAAAGCTGCGTGGCCTGCGTCACGGCCCGTACCGCCCTGACCTGGTGGTGCTCGATGACATCGAGAACGACGAGAACGTGCGCAGCCCGGAGCAGCGCGACAAGCTGCACAGCTGGCTGAAAAAGACCGTGATGCCGCTGGGCGGGGCCGGGGCCAAGATGGACGTGGTGTATATCGGCACCATTTTGCATTACGACTCGGTGCTGTCCCGCACGCTGGCCAACCCGCTGTGGCGCACGGTGCGTTTCAAGGCCATTCGTCGCTGGCCGGACAACCTGGCGCTTTGGGATGCCTGGGAAGAAATCTTGCGCAACGATGGTGAGAAACCCGCCACGCTGTTTTATCAGATGCACGAGGCCGAGATGCTGGCCGGGGCCATTGTGTCCTGGTCGGCGCGCCCGCTGTTGACGCTGATGACCATTCGCGCCCGTGATGGCCACTCGACCTTTGATGCCGAGTATCAAAATGACCCGGTCAGCGGCGAAGATGCCATCTTTGCGGGCAAAGATGATCAGGGCCGTGACACCATCAAGTTTTGGGTTAACCGTCTGCGCGAGTGGGTCTTTTACGGAGTGTGCGACCCCAGCCTCGGCAAGGCCGGGGCCAGCCGTGACCCTTCCGCCATCCTGGTCGGTGGCTTTAATCGCCTGACTGGTATTCTTGATGTGGTGGTCGCCGATATCCGCAAGCGCGTACCGGATAAAATTATCAGTGACATCATTGAACTGCAAAAAACCTATATGTGTCTGGTGTGGGGGATTGAAGCGGTGCAGTTCCAGGAGTTTCTGCGTACCGAACTGGTCAGGCGTTCGGCGGAGATGGGGTTTCCGGTACCTGCCAGAGGCATCATTCCGCATACCGACAAGCTGTTGCGCATCGAATCGCTGCAGCCGCATATGCAAAACGGTCTGATCCGCCTGCACAACAGTCAGAGCACCCTGATTCAGCAGTTACGCCATTTCCCCAAGGCCGACCACGACGACGGGCCGGATGCGTTGCACATGCTCTGGACGCTGGCGCGCACCAGTTCGCCGGTCTTCGAGCATCGCTCATTGTCTGATCCAGAGCGTTCCTCACAACGCCGTGGTCGCCTGGGCTTTTCCAAAGGAGGCTGGTAATGGGCCAGCAGTTAGTCGATATTTACGGCAATCCCCTGTCATCAAAAACCCTGACGGTGCAGCAGTCCGACACAGCGGCATTCATCCGCCGTCAGTATGCCGAGCACCCGGCACTGGGGATGGACATCAACCGGCTTTACCGCATCTTCGCCGAAGCCGAGCAAGGTCACCTCACGCGCCAGGCCGATTTTTTCTTCGACATGGAAGAGCGCGATGGCCATGTGTTTGCCGAGTTGAGCAAGCGCCGCCGCGCAGTGATGCCGCTGGCGTGGACCATCAAGCCGCCGCGTAACGCCACTGCGCAGGAAAAGGCGATGGCCGCAGCAGCCACCGAATGGTTTCAAGACCTGCCGGAGTTCGAGGCGCTGATGTTCGATATGCTGGATGCCATCGGCCACGGCTTCTCACCGATTGAACTGGAGTGGGAGCGCGCCGAGGGTGTCTGGCTGCCAAAGGCGTTTCACAAGCGCCCCCAACGCTGGTTCCAGACGCCGCCGTTCGACGGTGACGACATCCGGTTGATTGACGGCTCGCTCGACGGTGCGCCGCTACGCCCGTTCGGCTGGATTTTGCACCGCCACCGCGCCAAAAGCGGCTGGCTGGCCGAAAGCGGCCTGTTCCGCGTGCTCGCCTGGACTTACCTGTTCAAGAATATCTCGGTGCGCGACCTGGCCGAGTTCCTGGAAATTTACGGCCTGCCGATGCGTGTCGGCAAATACCCGGCAGGCACCACCGAGGACCAAAAAGACGCGCTGTGGGAGGCGGTAACGGACCTTGGCCACAACGCGGGCGGCATCATTCCGGCGGACATGGCCATTGAGATCCAGTCTGCTGCCCAGGGGCAGGTTGACCCGTTTAAATTCATGATGGAGTGGTGCGAACGTACCCAGTCGAAAGTGATTTTGGGCGGCACCCTGACATCCCAGGCTGACGGCCAGAGCAGCACTAATGCCCTGGGCAATATCCATAACGAGGTGCGCCACGACCTGCGCGCCAGCGATGCGGTGCAGCTGGCTGGCACGCTCACCCGCGAACTGTTGTACCCGCTGCTGGTGCTGAACGGCTACAGCGGCATTACCCCGCGTCGCATGTGCCGCTTTGAGTTCGATACCCGCCAGCAGGAGGACACCAAGGACATGGCCGAGGCGATCTTCGCGCTGGTCAAGGCCAACATGAAGGTGCCGGAACGCTGGGCGCAGGAGAAAACCGGCGTCCCGGCCCCGGTCGGCGATGAGCCGGTGCTGGCCCCGATTGCGCCCAACGCCTCGGTCTCGGCCCTCAGCGCCCTGCAGGGCATCCAGCCCGTTGTGCTGCCCGCGTTACCTGCGCCGACGTTGCCACCCCCGACGCTGGCGGCGCTGAGTGCCCCGACGGCGGCCAGTCCCGACCAGGTCGCGCAGGACACCCTGGACGCAGCACCGGAGGCTTTTGCGGGGTTGGTGAATACCGCGATGGCCGACCTGCTGGCCCCGGTGCTGGCGGCGCTGCAGCAGGGGCGGACGCCGGATGAGGCGCGCGACATCATTGCCTCGGCCTATCCGCAACTCAATGATGCGGCGCTGCGCCAGTTGATAGCACAGGCCGTCTTTGTCTCTGACCTGTGGGGGCGCGTCAATGCCGGGGATTAATCTGGGCTATGCCATGACCCTGCCGCCGAAAAAGGCCATCGCCTACTTCGAGTCCAAGGGGTATCACATCGCCTTTGACACCACGGCGATGGAGGACGCGGCCCACGCCACGGGCTTTACCGTGAGCGGCATTCTCAAGCAGGATGTGCTGGCCGACATCAACGGTGCGCTTGGCGATGCGCTCAAAAACGGCCAGACGCTCGCACAGTTCAAAGACAACCTGCAGCCGGTGCTGGCACGCAAGGGCTGGATAGGTGGCGGACTCAAAGCTGACGAGGACGGCGTGCTGGAAGGCAGGCAGTTACTGCCGTACCGCCTGGACACCATTTTCCGCACCAACATGCAATCAGCCTACATGGCCGGGCGCTATCAGCGCATGATGGACAATGCGCAAAGCCGCCCGTACTGGGAGTATGATGCGGTGATGGACAACCGCACCCGTCCGGCCCATGCGGCGATGAACGGGCGGGTGTATCGTTGCGATGATCCCATCTGGGATACCTTCTTCCCGCCCAACGGTTATAACTGCCGCTGCAGCGTGCGCGCCCTGAACGCACGCGACCTCAGCCGCCACCCTATTGGGTTGGAGTCTTCCGAGGGCCGTCTGGTTACTGTCCGGCAGCCTTATGGCATGAAGGGCCAGACGCGCCCGGTCACGGCCTACAAAGACCCGAAAACCGGCCAGCTGTTTACCCCGGATGCCGGGTTCCACCTCAATGCGGGCAAAGGCTACATGGGCAACCTGGGGCAGCAGATGCTACGCAAGGGAGCGACGGTCCCGCCACGCATTGCCAGCCAGGCGGCGCAAGCGGCGCTGGGTCAGCCTTTGATGCTGACGGCGTTCACCGCCGACCTGGCCAACTGGATGCAGCAGGTGCACGGCGACCCGGCGCTGCGCGGTGACTGGCGCTATGCCGGTGCACTGTCCACGGCGGTGTTGGATGCGCTGCCAGAGGAATTGCCTAACGCGGTGGTGACCCTGCCGGGCAGTGCGGTGCGGGATGCGGCGATGTTAACCCCGGACTGGTTGCAGCTGCCAACGCTACTGGCCTCACCGGATGTGGTGCTGCGCGAGCCGGACGGCTCCCTGGTTTACGTCATTGACCAGGGTGGTGCACCGCGCGCCGCCCGCGTTGCGTTGAGCGGTGGCCAGCCGACGCTACAAAGCAGCTGGTCGTTGACGCCGGGCGATGACGCCGACCTGAAACACCTGCCCATTGTGACCGGAGGCTGGCGCGAATGAGTGAACTGGTGATAACCGTCCCCGACAACCTGCGTCGGGCGCTGGAGCATCTGGCCGAGCACGTACACCGCCGTCTGCCGCTGATGAAAACCATCAGCGAGGACATGCTGGCTGCGGTACAGGAGAACTTCGAGCAGGAAGGCCGTCCACGCTGGTTGCCTATCCATCGCGTCGGGGAGATCCTGCGTGCCAGCAGCCATCTGTATCATTCCATTGACGCGGACTATGACAATGACGAGGCGGTGGTCGGCACCAATGTAGTTTACGCCCGCATTCACAACGAAGGCGGCACCACCCGCCCGCACGTGATCCGCGCCAAAGACAAGCGGGCGCTGTACTTCAATGGGCGCTTCGCCAAACAGGTCAACCACCCCGGCTCACGCATCCCGGCGCGCCGGTTCCTGTCAATGACCGACGACGATTACGACGGTATCCGCGAAGACATTCATGACTACCTGGATAAAGGGCTGGAGGAATAGCCCCAAAACGTGCCTGTGTGGCGTTCTGGGTGGTTATTGCCATCGTGGTACGCCGTTACCCCGTTAAAACGAATCTGACGCGATTTAAACGGGTTTTAAATGGGGTTGCATCCCTCACGCCGGTGGCGTATTCCTGTTACCGGCATTTACCCTCTGCCCCCGCCTTAAATTACCCACTACGCCCCAGTGACTGATAACCCACCGTACCGTTACGTAGATTAACCCTGACATGAACTGATGGGGGTTGACCGAACGTGAAACAAACTTCGCCACGCATTGCTGCGCTGACCATGGAAATTACCGAGGCCGCCCCGCGCGTCCAGTTGTTTCCTGCCGGTCGGTTTCGTGCGGCAGAGGGGGCGACAGATGTGCCGTATTGGTATCTGGATGCGTCTCTGGCACAGCGCCTGATAGCGGCGGCCAACGTCCGAACCAACGATTACGTCTTTGATTATGAGCACCAGACGCTCAACGCCATTAAAAACGGCCAGCCAGCCCCTGCAGCTGGGTGGTTTAAAAAACTGGAGTGGGTTGAGGGCCAGGGGCTGTTTGCCATTGATGTCAAGTGGACCGACAAGGCTAAAGCGATGATTGAGGCCAGAGAGTATCGCTATGTCTCCCCCATGTTCCGGTACGACGCAGCGGGCAATGTCCGCCGCATCTTAAACGCCGCGATCACCAATCTGCCTGCGCTGGATGGCATGGCTGAACTGACGGCTGCGGCTTCTCTCCTTTTATCTTCTGAGGATAACGCAATGGACGAAGAAATCCTGGCGGCGCTGTGCGCGCTGTTTGGTCTCCCTGGTGCGGCAACGGAAAGTGATCTCAAGTTCAAGCTGACCGAACTGCAGGACAAGACTCTCAAGCCTGCTGCCTGCAGTTCCCTGTCTGACCTGCTGGCGCAGAAAGACAACAAAATCGCCGCTCTGTCGACGCAAGCCCCAGACCCGGCGAAGTTCGTGCCGATTTCGACGGTGGAATCGCTGCAGCAAACCGTCGCTGCGCTCAGCGCCAAAATCACCGGCGACGAGGTTGAGGGGTTGGTCACGGCAGCGCTGAGCGATGGCCGTCTGCTGAACGACATGGCCGACTGGGCGCGTGACCTGGGCAACAAAGATGTGGCAGCCCTTAAAGGCTATCTCGATAAGGCACGTCCCATCGCCGCGCTGTCGGGGCTGCAGACTGGCGGCAAACCCCCACTGGACGCGGAAGGCCGCGCGGTGATGGACGATAACGCGCTGGCCATCTGCAGCATGTTCGGCACCGACACCAAAGACATCGCCAGCCAGCTGGCACAAGAGGAGCAGTGACCATGACGGCAACCCTGGTTGATCGCAATACCCCGTACCGTGACGGCGAGCTGACGCCGGTACCGCTGGCGGCGGGTGAAATCATTCCTGCAGGCGTCATTGTCTGTATCAATACCGACGGTTACGCCGTCAACGGTAAAGAGGCACCCGACCTGCTGTATGCCGGTCGCTCCGAAGATGCCGTGGACAACAGCGCTGGCCAGGACGGCGATTTGTACATCCTGGTGCGTATGAGAAAAGCCTTCCTGTGGGAGAACGACGGCACCGTCACTCAGGCCAGCCTCGGGCGTCGCGTTTTCATTCTGGACAACCAGACGGTGTCGGCCAGTGATGGCGGCGGCGCACCGGCGGTACTGATGGCCGAACCTGGCCAGGCAGGGGGTGAGCAAACGGACGGCAATACCGGCGACGGTAACGAACAGCAGACGGCTCAAGACAAGAAAACCGGCAAGGCAAAAACCGCCGAACTGGCTGACGTGCCGGTGAGCGAGGATGCTGCAGCAACGCGCTCCAAAGCGGGCACGGTCATTTTACTGGATGCCGACGGCGTCTGGGTTTACTAGGGAGACACATTATGCTGGTTAATGCCGGTACGCTTAAGGTGATTTTTATCAACCTTAAAACCATCTTTAACAACGCGTTTTCAACCGCCCCCTCGCAGTGGGAAAAGGTCGCCACGCTGGTGCCGTCCACCGGCAGTGAGAACGACTATGCCTGGCTGCAGAATTTCCCGCGTATGCGCAAATGGCTTGGCGACAAGCAAATCAAGTCGCTGGCCGGGCATAAATACACGCTGGTCAATGATGACTATGAAGCGACGGTGGCGGTCAAACGTAACCACATCAAGGACGACCAACTGGGGATCTACGCACCCCAGGCGCAGGATGCAGGCTTTTCCGCCAAGCAGTGGCCGGATGAGATGGTGTTCGAACTGCTGAATAAAGGCTTCACGGAAAAATGCTACGACGGCCTGCCGTTCTTCAGCGACAAGCACATGATTGGCAAGGCGCAGTATTCCAACGTGAGCAAAAAGGCGCTGGATGCGTCCTCCCTGGCCAAGGCCAAAGCGTCTTACGGCGCGGCGCGCATTCAGCTTAGCAAAATCAAGGATGAAGACGGTCGCCCGCTCAACGTGCGCCCAACCTTGCTGGTCGTTCCGCCTGCGCTGGAAGATGAAGCCAATACCCTGATGACCGCTGACCGCCTGGACGACGGCAAGGCCAACATCTACAGGGGCACCGCGACGGTGGTGGTTGTCCAGTGGCTGGCCTCGGACACGCAGTGGTTCCTGATGGACGTCTCCCGTCCGCTGAAGCCGCTGATTTTCCAGCAGCGTGAGGCGCCGGTGTTTGTGTCCCAGACCGACATGAACAACCCCGATGTGTTCAATCGCGGCGAGTTCAAGTTTGGTGCCGAGGCGCGCGGGGCTGCCGGGTTCGGCTTCTGGCAGATGGCCCTGGGTTCGACGGGCGAAGAGGCATAACCATGTACGCCACCCGCGAGGACATGATCAACCGCTTTGGCCGCAAGGAAGTGGTTGAATTGACGGACGTGGACTGGACCGGCGACATCAATGCGCGTGTGCTGGATTACGCGCTGTCGACCGCCACCGACGAGATCAACGGGTACATCGCCGGTCGCTATACGCTGCCGCTGCCCCATGTGCCTGCCGTTCTCTCCGGCTATGCCTGCGACATCGCCCGTTATCGCATGACGGGCAACCAGCGGCAGTGTGACGACGAAATCCGCGAACGTTACCGCGATGCCATCCGTTACCTGGAAGGTGTCGCTAGTGGTCGGGTCACGCTGGGCGTGTATCGGGATACCGGCACCAACGTCCCGTCAGCCTCCGGTGGCGTTCGCTTCTCTGGCGGGCGTCGCTTGTGGCGTCGGAGTAACACCGGTGGCGGCGGTTTTTGATGATCACACAGACCGAGAACGCGATCATTGTGCGCCTGCATGAGGGGTTGGGCATCGGCCCGGAGCGGATGGTGTTCGAGGTGGCCAGCTACGGCGGCCAGCTCGCTGATCTGGGGCAGATTGTGCGCCAGCTCCCGGCGGTATGGGTGGAGTATGCTGGGGTGCAAAGCAGCAAGCCGGTTAATACCCACCGTAACAAGTTCTGGGTGGTGTCGCGTTTCAACGTCTACGTCGTCGATTACAGCGTGCGCAGCGAAGAGAGCCACCGCAAGGCCGGGCCGGTGCTTGATGAGCCGGGCACCAACCGTATCATCAACGCGGTGCGTCGCCTGCTGACCCGGCAGGATTTTGGGCTGAGTATCCGCCCGCTGATGCCGGGGCGCGTGCGTAATCTGTTCAGCACCGTACTCAATAACAAGGCGATCTCCGCCTACAGCTGTGAGTTTGAGACCCGCTGGATTGAAGAGGCGCTCGACCTGCATCACTGGCCTGCACCGGACGGCGAGACGCACCCAGACTACGTTTTCAAGCTGTACAACGGACGCCTTGACCCCGCTGTGCCGTACCACGACAGCACCGACATGCGTTATTTCCTGCCCGGCGGCACCGCCGCTGCGGCAGAGGACATTGTGCCAACCGAGGAGGCCATCGTGCTGACTGTAAAAGCAAAAGACGGCGTGCGCGTCCCCCGTGAGGATGACCCACACCGGTACATTACCCATGAGGCAGCGGTCGAGGTTGAGGCCAGCGCCTATTACCTGCGCCGCCTGCAGGAAGGCGACCTGGTTATCGCGGCCCCGACCGCCGACCCCGTTGCCCCGGCAGATGCTGACGTCGCACCGGTTGAGGTTGCGGCATCCACCGATAAAGGCAAGGGGAAAAAATGACTATCCCAAACGTATTGAAGCCCGGTGATTATTTTGAGTTTAACACCACCCTGGGCGCGCGTTCGCTGGCGACCAATGACCAGACACTGGTGATTTTGGCGCAGCGGACGGCAGCGGGCACCGTGGCCGCGCTGACGCTGGTGAATGTCTTTAGCGACGATGAGGCGGCCACGTATTTTGGTCGTGGCAGTCAGGCGCACCGTATGGCCACCGCCGCCATTAACGCCAATCCGTACATTCAGCTGACCGTGGTGGGTATTGATGACGACGCGGGGGCGACGGCGGCAAGTGGCACAGTGGCTATCAGCGGGCCAGCGACCGGCACTGGCCAGGTCAGGCTCACTGTGTGTAACACGAGGGTGGCAGTTGCTGTCGCGAATGGTGATACCGCTGATCGGCTTGCCACTGCGCTGGCGGCAGCGGTCAATGCCAATCTTGACCTCCCGGTGACGGCCAGTGCGGCAACCGGCACGGTCACGCTGACCGCCCGCAACAAGGGGGCGTGTGGTAACGAGGTTGGCCTGGTAGCCAGCGCCACGGCGACCGGCGTGGCAGTGACCCTGACCGCGATGCATGGCGGTGAAGGCGACCCGTCGCTGGCGGCAGCCCTGGCGGCGATTTTCAGCGCGGGCCATACGCTGATTATCTCCCCTTACAGCACCGAGGATGCGCTCATCCCACTGGCGACGCATCTGGATAACGTGTCCGGCCCGATGGAGCAGCGCGGCGCGGTGGGGGTGACCGGGTGGAATGGCACGCTGTCTACCGGCACCACGCTGACCTCGACGGCCAATGCCCCACGCATTACCACCGGCTGGCACAGCGGTTCGCTGTTGCCGAACGGTGAGCTGGCGGCAGTCTATGCGGCGGTGATCGCCAGCGAACCCGACCCGGCACGCCCGTTGCAGACCTTACCGCTGCCGGGGCTGGACATCACCCCGCAATCGAAATGGCCGGGACGTACCGAGCAGGAGAATGCGCTGGCCAACGGGTTAGCGCCGTTTGAAATCCTGGGCAGTACCGTGCAGATCGTGCGTGCCATTAGCACCTACGTGAAGAACGCCGAGGGCGTGGTCGATCGCACCCTGATGGACATCACCATCATTCGCTCGCTGGATTATGTCCGAGTGGCGTGCCGTACCCGTATCAGCCAGCGTTTCCCGCGCGACAAGCTGACCGACGCCCGCATTGCACGGATGCGCTCCGAGCTGCTGGATGTGCTCTACAAGCTGGAGGGGCTGGAGATTGTGGAGAACGTGGACGCCAACAAGGCGTATCTGACCGTGACGCGCAATGCGCAGGACGACAGCCGGGCGGACGCGAATATCCCTGCGGCCATCGTGCGCGGCCTGCATGTGTTCGCAGGCACCATCTACTTACTGTAAGGGAGGCCGTGATGGCTGAAGAATATATCGGTGCCGTCGTGCTGGAGTTGGACAGCGTTGAGGTTGAAATCGTTCGTTTCCAGCCGCGTGAATCGACCGGCAAAAAACCGGTCGACACCATGAACTCCACCGGGCGACGCAAGGGCTATACCCAGGGCATTGTCAAATATGACCTGGCCTTCACCGCCGTGGTGCCCAAGGACGTCAAAATTCGTTGGAACACCATTGCCGGGGCCAAGCTGACGGTCTACCCGGTGGATGACAACAGCAAGCGCACCACCTATCAGGATGTGTTTGTGACCGAGGTCAGCGAAGAGTACACCGTCGATAATGAAGCGCGCGTCGACATTACCGCGTTCTGCCTGAACAAAGTGGAGGAGTAAGCAATGAGCAAGTTAACCCATAGCGATAAGCTGCCGTTTGGCATCCTGTATAACGGTGTGCTGCAGCAGGACTTTACCGTCCGCCTGGCCACTGTCGGCGATGAAATCGCCGTCATGGAAGACGGTGTCTCTGATGCCGGTGTCAGCACCGCCGTGATGGCGCGCGTGCTGGTGAAGCTGGGCGACATTCCGCCTGACGAGATAACCTACGAGTTGTTGTGCGACAACCTGATCGCCGACGACTACAACGCCATCAACACCGCGCGGGACGAAGTGAAAAAAAAGCTCAGCGCATTGAGGAGCGCCTCGGCGACTACCGCTTTGCCATTATCCGACTCGGACAATACGGCTACAGCGAAGAGCGCGTCTGCAGGCTTAGCGCTGTAGCGCTCGGTGGGGTGCTCAAGGCCATCAACCGCCTGGAGAACCCCAAAGGCCAGACAGACAAGACCTTTATCAGCCTGCGCCGTCGTCGCCCCAAAAAGCGACGCGGCAAAGGCCAATCGTCACCATCAACCCCGACAGCGTCGCAGGCGTGATCTATGGCACGTGAATTTGATACCGAGATGAAATTCAGCGTGAAGGATGACGCCTCGACGCGCATCCGTTCTGTCGCTGAAGACATGAAACGCATGACCCAGGCACGTGAAATCCTGGGTGTTCGTGCCGAGCGCACCATTCAGCGTGAAATCAGCCAGACCATCGCCGCGTACAACCGCGCGGCCCGTAGTGGCCAGCTCTCTGCCGCCGAGCAAGCCCGTGCCTTTGATCAGATGCAGAGCAAGGTGGCGAAACTTAACCAGGAGCTGGGTAAAACCGAGCGTACCTACACCAGCATGGCCAAGGGGTTTGGTCGCGGCGCTGTCGCCATCGGCGGTGGCCTGATGGCCGGTGCTGCAGTATTGCGCAAACCGGTTGAGCAGCAGATGGACTACAGTCAGCACCTGGCCACCTTGTCCAACTTCGCATTCAGTGATCAGAACTCTGTTGCGGCCAGGATCGCAGGCAAGAAAGAGCTGGATTCGGCCATCCGCAACGCGACCCAAAAAGGCGGCACGCCTGACGAGGCCATTAACGCCCTCGACATTATGCTGCGTTCGGGGACGATGAACCGCCAGCAGGCAGAAAAAGCCCTGCCTGATGTGATGAAAATTGGTGCGGCGACAGAGACGAACGCCAGCGACGTTGCCATGCTGGAGCGCAACGCCTACAACTTTGGTCTCAGCCAAAAAGATACGCCGGTGGCCATGAGCGCCATCACGACGGCGGCGCAGCATGGTAGCCTCGACTTTAAAGTGCTGGCGGCAGAGATGCCTCGTGGCCTGGAGAGTGCAAAATCTGCGGGTTTCACCGGGCGGCGCGGATTTGCGCAGGTGCCCGCCCTGTTTGAAGCGTCTGCCATCGGTGCCGGTTCACCCAATGAGGCGGCGACAAACGCCAACGATCTGTTGGCGGAACTGACCTCCAAGAACCTGGCACACAACGCTAAAAAAATGGTGATCCAGGGGAAAGGTGTCGACATTCAGGCGCTCGAAGAGGCGGATGCCCGCAAGGGATTAACGCCGCTTGATACCGTCAATCACCTGGTGGATACCGCCCTCAAGCATGACGCCAAGTACCAGCGCCTCACGCAGCAACTGTCGACCACCAAAGACCAGACGACCCGAGACCGTATCAACTCGCAGCGCAGCTTGATTGAAGGCACCTATGTGTCGCATCTGTTCCCGAACCAGCAGGCGCGTAACGCCTTCATAAACCTGCGCCGCAACTGGGGCACATTCCAAAAGATGCAGGACGAGCAGCTGCAACAGTTCAATCTGCCGGATGGCCAGCGTTCTGTGGATCTTGATTACGGTGTCCAGCAGCAGGAAAACGCCTTCAAGGTCAACCAGGCTAAAAACTCAGCATTCTATGCGTCGAATGATGCCATGCAACCGGTGGCCAAGGTGCTGGGTGACATTAGCAGCGAGGGGGCGAAGCTGGCGCAGGAGTTTCCGAACTTAGCTGCTGCAGCATCGGGGGCAACAACAGCCATTAAAGCGATGGCGGTGGCGGCAATCGGCTTTAGCGGATTGTCCATGATCATGGGTGGATTGAAAGGTGGAGCGGCTGGAGAAGTTAAGGGGGCTGTTGCTCGGGGAGGTATTTTACGTCGCGTCGGAACGGCGGGAGCCGAATTAGCCAGTGATGCCGGAAAAGGCGCGCTTAAATGGGGAGGAAGATTCCTGCGGGGTGGCGGCCTGTTTGCTGAGGGGTATGCTGCATACCAGGGCGCGCAAGATATGCCGCTATTCCATATCCAGCGTGGTAAAGACCAGGAAGCGGAGGCGCGAGCCAAAGCGGGTCCGTCCGACCCGGAACTGATGAAACTTATGCCAAAACCTGCCGGTGCCCTGGATGTGCTGGACGAAATAAAACAGTGGTTCTCCGGCGGTGACAGTGCGCCGGGTAAAGGGGCGACGGCCCCGGCACCGATTGAGGTCAAAGCCCCGAATGTCAATGTTTCCGTCTTTCTCGATGGGCAGCAGCTTACCGCCAACGTTCAACAGCGCATCGAGCGCGACAGCAGGAGGCAGTGATGACCGACGTTGTACATGATGTGGCGGGCGTGCTGGGCATTGATACCCTAATGCCCGCATCCTATCGCGGGGTGACGTTTGACTGTATCTATACGCGCGATACCCTGGCCAAAGACACCGTGGTCTATGCCTACCCTTACCGCGATGGTGCAGAGGTGGACGACCAGGGCATGAAAGCAATGAACTTTCGCCTGACGGCGATCTTCTTCGGCAACCGGTATCAAACCCAGCTTAAAGCCTTTTTAAAGGCGCTTAAAACCGCCGGGCCGGGCGAACTGGTTCACCCGGTGTACGGCCCCATTCCCCGCGTTCAGTTTCTGGAGGCGGGTGTCGAGCATGAGGTCGAGCCGCTTAATGCCGTCACCGTCGAGTTGGTGTTTATTGAGGCGACCACCGAGCAGGCGCTCTTTGCCGATGCGGTTCAGGACGTTGACAGCTCCGGCCTGGTGGCCACCGCGCAAAAATATTTTGGTGATGCCGTCAATGCGCTCAAGACCGTTCAAGATGACATCGCCCGCGTCAGTAACATTGTGGCCTCGGCGGAGTATGTCGTCCAGTCGCTGGCCACCGAGGTGCAAACCACCATTGGCAGCGCGCTGGACTTTCTGGACTACCCAACGGCGTTTGTCTCCGACATGAGCACGATGCTCTCATCGTTCAGTGCCGCGCTGCCGTTTGGTGTCTCCACCCGGTTGTCTGACTGGAACGCTGTACGCTCAGTCGGCAATGACCTGGCGGGCTTTCCGGGCAAACGCTTCACCGCCCAGCAGACAATGGCCAGCGGCGCGGTGTTTGCCTCAACGCTCAATCGTGCCAGCGTCATGCCACAGGATGACCGCGACCTCATCGACCAGACCATCCGGCTCACGACCGTGGGGGAATGGTGTGACGTGGCCACCGATATTCTGGCAATGGAAAGCGCCGTGCCCAGCCTGTCGGCACGCGATATTGAAAGCATCACCAATGATGTCCGGTCACTGATTAGCGATGCTATCCAGGCACAGCGCACGGTGATGGCCACGGCCCAGACGCAGGCCGTCAACAGCGACACCGCCACGCCGGACTTGCGCACGGGGGCCACCCTGGTCGGCCAATTGCAGACATTGGCCTATGCGCTGCAAAAGCAGGCCCGGTCGCTGATCCTGGCCCGCCCGCCCTTGATCCAGCGCGTGGTGACGCGCCCGTGCAATCTCCATATGCTGGCGTTCGACTGGTACGGCGATGCCGCCAGGGCGGATGAGCTGGTACGCCTGAACCCGGATTTACGCCACCCCAATGCCCTGCAGCAAGGAGACATCCTCAATGCCTTCGCCCAGTGATCCAAATAAGCTGTCATTGCACGTCGGTGGCGTGTCGCACAGCGACTGGCTGGATTTTGACATCGATGCCGACCTGCTGGTACCCGCCGGTGCCTGGGTGGTCTCGCTCGGCATTCAGGCGGGGAAGCTACCCGCCGAGGTGCAGGCCGGAGCACGCGTCGTGCTGCGCGCCGGGGATGATGTGCTGATGACGGGCTTCATCGATGAAATTCAGCATACCGTCAACCGTAATCAGCACACGATTGTGCTCAATGGCCGCGATAACGCCGCCATCCTGGTGGATTGCTCCGCGCCGATATTCACCGCCACTAACATGACGCTGCAGGAAGTGATCACCCAGGTGGTCAGGCCGCTGGGCGCGTTCGCCGTCCGTATTCAGTCGGCGCAAAGCACCGCCGCGAAGAAATTCAGCGTCGAGCCGGGCGAAGGTGCCTGGGATACGCTCAAGAAAGCGGCTGAGGTCTGCGGTCTGTGGCCGTGGGTGGCCGCTGACGGCACGTTGATTATCGGTGGCCCGGATTACAGCGCGCCCCCGGTGGCGCAGCTCACCCTGCTGCAGAGTGGCCAGGGCAATAACCTGCTTGACCTGAGGGTCACGCGGGACATGAGCCGCCGCTATTCCCAGACCACGGTGCTGGGGCAGAGTCACGGCAGCCATTCGCAGGACGGCAAGCGCAACCGTCGCTGCACCGTGCGCGATACCTCCATGACGCTCTATCGTCCGCGCGTCGTCGTGGTGTCTGATGTTGACAGCGATGCCGAGGTGCAGTTCCGCGCGCGCAAGCTGCAGGCCGATGCGCGACTGAGTGGGCTGACTATCACCGCCGAGGTGAAGGGGTTTCGCACCCCCGCCGGGGTGTTGTGGGCACCCGGCCAGCGTGTGAGCATCAAAAGCGACGTGCACGGCATCGATGATGTGTTTTACCTGATGCACCGGCGCTTTCGCGGCGGACGGGGTATGCCGATGACCACGGTGCTCACGCTGCATGAAGATGGGGTATGGCTGCCTGACGCCTTTCCTCGCTCGAAGCGTCAGCGCAAAGGCAAGGGCAAAACGGGACTCTGGACCAGCTGGGAGCAAATCGATAATGGCTGATTTTATTCAGATGATAGAGCGGCGTATCGCCAAGGCACTGCGGGGCATTCGCCTGGCGTTTCGTGCCGAGATCACCCGCATCAACACCACAGGCGGCGTTCAGACGACACAACTGGCGGGGCTGGAAGCGGAAAATCTGGAAGAGGTGGAGATGTTCCAGCATTACGGTCTGACCTCCGTGCCGCCCGAGGGGGCGATGGCGATCGTGCTGCCACTGGGCGGCGATACCACCCACGGCATTATCATCACCACCGAGCACAGCGCCTACCGTCTGCAGGGGCTGGCCAGCGGTGAGGTAGCGCTCTACAGCGATGAAGGCACCAGCGTCGTGCTCCGGCGCGGCAAAATCCTTGAAGCGAACTGCGAGACGTTTAACATGAACTGCAAGAATTTCAACGTGAACGCCACGGAGAAGGCCACCTTCACCACCCCCAATCTGTACGCTACAGGGCAGTTAACCAGTGACGGTCAAATCACCGGTAACGGCGGTATGGCCATCAAGGGCGGTGAAGGCGGTAAAGCCGCCAGCATCGAGGGTAACGTTGAACATACCGGCGGCACGTTCAGCAGCCCCGACATCGAGGTAGGCGGGGTCAAACAAGGTACTCACAAACACAATACGCCGTCCGGGCTTTCCGACGGCCCTGTCAACGGCTAAGATACCCCGGCGGCCAGCGTGCCGCCGTTCCTCCTGCCTTCCGTCACAGTTACCCACTACACCCCCGTCACTGATAACCCCCGCTCGCGGCCCGTACTCTTCTGCTTATGGACGCGATGATTGATAGCCTGACCGGTGACTACACCGGCACACGGTGCACTGACCTGCACAATGCCGTTTACCTGCGACTGGAGACACCACTGGGCAGCTACTGGGCGGCTCCGACGCTGGGTTCCCGGTTGCATGAACTGGCCCGCGCCAAAGATTCGGCGACGACGCGCCGCCTGGCGCAACAGTACACCGAGCAGGCTCTCCAGCCGTTGCTGGATGACGGACGGGCAACGCAGATAGCGGTCACGGTCAACCACCCGCAATCGGGTTGGCTATTGCTCACCATTGATGTGTATCAGGCCAGTGGCGAACCGGTAACATTTACGCACCCGGTCAGGGTCATTTAAACGGGGTTACGATGCCGTACAGCATTCCGTCATTAAGCGACATTGCCAGCACCTTGTTGCGGGATATTCGCAACCAGTTGCCCGATGCCGATACCGGCCCGGACAGCGATTACGCCATCCGCGCCAATTCCATCGCCAGCGCCGTGTCCGGGCTGTATCAGTACCAGTCGTGGATAGTCCGGCAGATTTTCCCCGACACCGCCGACCACGATTACCTCGTGATGCACTGCCGGGTACGTAATATTACACCTAAACAGGCCACACCCGCCGGGGGCAGTGTGATATTCACCGGCACCGCAGGCACGCCATTACCGCAAGGCTTGCAGTTCAGACCCACCGGCAGCAGCCAACTCTATCAAACCACGGTAGCGGCCACGGTCGGCCCAGGCGGCAGCGTAACCGTTGCCGCCGCCTCAACCACGCCCGGCTCGGCCAGTAATGTGCCGGATAACACCTCCGCCACGCTGATGACCACCCCGAGCGGTGTTGATGGTACCGTGACCATCACCAAGATGAGCGGTGGCACCGACGATGAGACCGACGCCTCCCTGCTGGCGCGTCTGCTGGAAGTCATCCGTCGGCCCCCTGCAGGCGGCAACAAATATGATTACCACATGTGGGCGATGTCGGTGAGCGGTGTCACGCAAGCCTATGTGTACCCGCTGCGCCGGGGTTATGGCACGGTGGATGTGGTCATTATTGCCAACAATGACCTGCCGTCTGCAGCCACGCTGCAGGCCGTGCAGGCGTACATTGATGACCAGCGCCCGGTCACAGCCAAAGACACGCTGATATTAGCGCCGACGGAAATTGAAACCGACGTGACTATTCATGTCAGTTTAAGCGAATTATCCCTGGATGATGCCCGCGCACAAATAATCGGCGCCATTACCGATTATTTTAATCGCCTGGCACCGGGTGAAATTGCGGTACGTACACAAATCGGTGCCCTGGTATCGGATATTTCAGGCGTCATTGATTATGTCATCGTGACGCCCACACAAAATATTACCCCGACCGTTGACCAGAATACCGTGCAATGGGTTCGCCCAGGGGTCATTACCGTGGGACTCCTGTCATGAATCAGCAGCAATATGCAGAACTGCTCGGCATTCTGCTGCCCCCGAAAAGTTACGCACCCACCGGGCGGCTGCTGCATGCCGAATTGCAGGCTGAGGGCGACACCCTGGCCAGCGCGGAGGTGCGTGCGGGTGATGTGCTCAACGGTGTCACGCCGTTCTGGGCTGCCGGGCTGCTGGCAGACTGGGAGCGGGTGCTGGCGCTGACTGCCCCTGACTCGATGACCTACCAGGCGCGCCGCCAGCAGGTGCTGGCCAAGCTCAACGCCACCGGCGGCCTGAGTCGGGCGTATTTCATCAATCTGGCCAAGTCAATGGGCTACGACATCACCATCGATGAACCCGAACCCTTTCGGGCGGGTGTGGGTCGTGCCGGTGATCATATCTGGATACCTGAAATTATCTGGGTGTGGATTGTGAATATTCAGGATGGCCAAGTGCCGATTTATCGTTTTCAGGCGGGCAATTCGCTGGCGGGTGAGCGATTGACGACTTACGGCTTGAATCTAATTGAAAATATATTCCGGGATTTAAAACCGGCGCATACCGAAGTGGTATTTAATTATCAGGAGAGCACAGCATCATGAAAGATATTATGCCCAGTATTACTACCGATGACGGGCTATTTCACGATGGCAATCCGGCAACCGGTGAGCAAGGGACAATTGTTTCCGCGTTATGGCTTAATGATGAACAAGGCTGTACGCAAGATATTCAGCAGGAAATGAAAAACGTCCTGGCAAATGCCGGATTTACACCCGACCCAGCCAAACATAATCAGTTACTGCTGGCCATTCAAAAAATTGTCAGTAGTGGTATTAGCACCGATATTAAAGATGCGACCACCACAGTAAAAGGCATCGTGCAGCTCAGCAGCGCGACCAACAGCACCAGCGAAGCCCTGGCTGCTACCTCTAAGGCTCTCAAGGCCGCCTATGACCTGGCAAACGGCAAGATGTCTAAAGGTGACTTTGGTGTGGGGGGCGGACCTGTGGCAAAGACCGACGCCTACAGCAATATCGGGCAGATTTACCGGGTCAATAGCTCCTCTGCCAATAAGCCCCCGGCAACAACAGGCAATGTCTCCGCGGGTGTGGTGTGTTTGCCAATGGATGCATCACCGTCAGCGGGTTATTTTGCTGTTGTTGGTGGCAGTGTCGCGGCGTATGTCGGTTTCTCCGGGGCAGCAGCTGGCGGCATTACCTGGACACGGATTTACACCGACAAATTTCCACAGCCGATTGATAACGATGCGGTATATCCCGTTGGTGCGCCTATCCCCTGGCCGTCAGATACCATACCGAGCGGATTTGCCCTTATGCAGGGGCAGACCTTTGACAAGAGTAAGTATCCCAAGTTGGCTATCGCTTATTCATCTGGCACGCTACCCGATATGCGCGGCTGGACCATCAAAGGTAAGCCAGCGACGGGGCGCGCCGTATTGTCACAAGAAAACGATGGCGTAAAAAGTCATAACCATACCGGTACCGTGTCAAATACCGATCTGGGCACCAAAGCCACCAGTTCGTTTGATTATGGCAGCAAAGCCAGCAATGACTCTGGTGACCACGTACACCAGATGAAGGATTACAACTCCAATACGTCGCTGGATGGCGGCTCGTCAAGCAGGCACAGTATTGATGACAATCGTGGGTTCGCCAACACGGGCATTATGCAAGGGGCAGGAAGTCACGCGCACTGGACGAACATTGGCCCACATGACCACACCACCTACATTGGCCCTCACGGTCATAGCATGACCATCGATGCTTCTGGCAATCCCGAAAACACCGTAAAAAACATCGCATTTAACTACATCGTGAGACTCGCATAATGACAACAGCAAAATATTCACTCGATACCCCGGTGGCCACGCTTGGCGCAACGGGTTTTGCCACGACCGAAGGCTGGGTAACGACGTACAACAGCGACCTGATAACCCGAGAATACGTCGGGGCGCGTGAAGATTATCTCCAGGTTGGTGTGGGGCTGGCCGCAGGCGCTTATGCCGATGCGCCGACATTACCCACAGATCAAAACAAGGCAGTGCGTCGCACCGAAGAGGGTAGCGCGTGGGAAATCGTACCTGACTATCGCGGGAAGACCGCCTACAGCACCGATACCGGCCAGCCGCAGCCCGTCATCGATATGGGCGACCTACCGCCGATGTTGACGCTGCTGGCCCCACAGACACCCTACGACAAATGGGACGGCACACAGTGGGTTACGGACAAAGAGGCCCAGCACGCAGCAGAGGTCGCGGCAGCTGAAGCAAAACTGTCTCAACTGCTCGATGAGGCAGACGACGTGATTATGCGCCTGACGCGTGCAGTGAAGTACAACATGGCCACCGACGAAGAGAAAGCCCAGCTTGAGTCCTGGGAGCGCTATAGCGTTCTGTTGCAACGTATAAATACGGGAGATGCACCGAGCATTGACTGGCCTGATTTTCCAGAATAATAAAAAACCCGCGATTATTCGCGGGTGATTTTAGGCTCCCTGGTGTTGGTGAGCGTTTATGCTTTCTTTTTCCGTCCAATGAATATGGCGCGGGAGAATTTAAAAATACTGCTTATTGTTTTTTTCAACGGTGATGCAGGTTTGCATTTATCACAATACCCAGGCTCGCCATTTGACCATGCGGATTTATCATCAATCCAGAGTCCGCATGTTTTACAAAACACCATATTCACGCTGGTTATCCTTGGGGTTATTGATGTTGCATGACCGTACCGAAGGGTGGTGTCGCCTTTCAAATTGTTAGTGACGATCAATTATGTCTTATTGATCGTTTTAAACGATCGTTACTGGTTTCATTGTCAATAACGAACATTTCGGAGAATAAATTATGCAGGTAAAACAATTTCAGATTGCGCGCGTCTACGATAACGGTCATTTCATTGGACTTGGTGTAGCGGTAGATGGCGTATTACTTGATGGCTCTACTGCGGCAATGTTATCGACGACACCTAGCGAACCGGCAAAACTCAGTGTTGAGTTTGTTTTGGGGGTAAATGGTCGTGATGAGTTAGGGGATAGCATCAGAATCGATGTTAACTAACACTATCCCTTGAGACGATAACACGGCGTTCCGCCCTGTGAGCATTATTGGCTACTGTTATTCAAGTTAACAGAGGTGATTTTATGGCTGGCACATTAGTTCCATGGGTGGGCGGCAAGCGTAAGCTGGCCCGTCAAATTCTTCCGTTATTCCCCAAACATACCTGCTACGTTGAGCCATTTTGCGGTGGTGCGGCGCTTTTCTTCAGCAAGGACCCATCAAAGGTCGAGGTGATTAACGACATCAACGGCGAACTGATTAACCTGTATCGCGTTGTTAAACATCACCTGGAGGAGTTTGTTCGGCAGTTTAAATGGGCGTTAAGCAGCCGTCAGATATTTGAATGGGAAAAGATGACCGTGTCGGAAACCTTGACCGATATTCAACGCGCAGCACGCTTCTATTACCTGCAGAACATGGCCTTTGGTGCCAAAGTCGATAGGCAGACGTTTGGCACATCCACGACTAACGCACCGCGCCTCAACCTGCTGCGCCTGGAGGAATCCTTATCAGCGGCTCACCTGCGCCTCTCCGGCACATTGATTGAACATCTGGACTGGATGAGCTGTATCAGGAAGTACGATCGCCCACACACGCTGTTTTACCTTGATCCGCCGTATTGGGGTACGCAGGGCTATGGTGTCGAGTTCGGTCTGGAGCAATACAGCCTGATGGCCGAACTGGCCATGTCCATAAAAGGCAAGATGATCATCTCAGTAAACGACATCCCGGAGATGCGTAAAGCGTTTGAGGGGTTGCAGATTACCACTGCGGGGGTGACTTACAGTCTCGGTGACAATCGACAGCGGGCTAGTGAATTGATCGTTAGCAACATTTGCGATTGATTTCGCACAGTGCAAAATCGCAGTTTTTCGGGTCTCTACGCAGTGCGGAATTCTCTGTAAAACAGTGCAGAAAATTCCGCCGCGCTACACTTCCTGATGATTTTGATGCAGCCAGAAATGCGCGGCTTTTTCGCAGTTTGTTCCCGCAGGACCCAGAGTGTGAACAGTGATCATTGTTGACCTCAATAACAGATACGCGTTAGATACGCCCGGTAACATCAATCAATGCCGGCAGTCGCTCTCCAGCTTTTATTTTTTCAAGCATGCAATGTTCCGTGTTGTCAATGGCTAATGCTTGTTGCATCACCTGACTGATGACCGCAACTGGAATGATCGCAACCCCGTTGTTATCGGCGACAATCAAATCTCCGGTGTACACGGTAACGTGATCGATCAGGCACTGTGTGCCGGTTTCTTGCACCAGGTAAGTGCCCTGAGTATCTGTCGGTATCGGGTTAGTCGCCAATACCGGCATTTTCAGCATTTTCAACTCCCTCATATCACGAACCGCGCCGCCTAAAATGACGCCTGCAAACCCCATTTTCTCAAAATAGGTACAACTCATCCCCCCCGCTAACGCGGCTTCAGTGATAAGTTCCCCTCCTCCCGCCACATAAACCAGCCCATCTGCATTCTCCAGTTCAGGCACCAGGAATGCCCCAACCTGAGCCCAGGTTGAGGGTTGGGATTGCTGAATGTCCTTGCCTTTTCGTACTTTTTTCCAACTCACAGTGTAAGCTTGCGCGACAAAGTAGGGATCAGTGCAGTTAATTGTTTGCACTCTGGATGTCAATACACTCCCTGTACCCAAGCCATCAAGGATATCCACCAGAGTAGGAGTGCCTATTCTCCTCTCTTTGAACTCCAACAGGATTTTTTGCGGTATTTTTTCGAAAGTCATTACAGCCTCCATTAGGCTATTGCTTATGGCAGAACGATGCGCCAGGATTGCCTTATTAATAAAATCGTTTCTACGCTTACCATTTAATTAAATACCCATTTAAAATTAATGGGTCCATTCGCCGGGTTGGATATTTTAAAATAGTTGTTGCTTTAAAATTAGCAATACCCCCACGAAATTATTATTAATTAGCACGAATGTAATTAGCGTGAAAATTAATAAAGGGAACCTATGCGAATGTCCAGGTGATTGATTTTTTTGAGTGGTTATATTCCCAGAGATTAATTTATGTCACTTTCAGACATCATGCTTAACGCTAAAGAAGCATCACTTTGGGTATTGCTCAAACGAAATTCTCGGCTATAGAAGACCAAACGGCGGTCAGTAGAATCGGATACGTCATCTGAAATGTTAGCTTTTAATAAAACTGCACACGAGCCGATGCGTGACACATTAATTATAAAAACAATGCATTACCTGACTTGCGGAGCCGCACAGAGTTCTCCGGCATGGTTTTGGGCCCATCTCCCTTCCTCAATATCTGCGGTTTGCCACCGCCGCCGCGAGTTCATTTTCGATAACATCCCCCTGTTCAGGTCGGTGCAAAGGTTGTAATAACTTACCCTATTAAAATTATCGAGAAAGGAGACGACAACCCAGTACCGCTGTTTGGCGGCTTTACCGACGGGGTGGCATTCGGCGTGGTATGCCGCCGGGCTGCCGCAACACGAGGAGATAACACGATGGTAAAAGACAACACTGCCGAGGTGCTGGAGCCGGCCGGGCAGACTGAAGTTAACGGCGAAGGCAAGGTGAAAGGAATTAAAAAAGGGAGTCGTCCAACGCCTCAGGCCGGGCAGGGAGCTGTGCGCACTGCTCAGGCATCGGGCTCAGGTCGCCATACCCAGGTGCTTCCGCCGAAACGTACACTTCCCACCGTCTGCTCCCAGGTTTCTGTTTCGACCAGCTTCGCCCTGACTGACAAGAAATCGGTGTGACTCAGTATGGTCTCCCCCGTATCACCCGGGGTTTCCAGCACATAGCCGTCAGCCAGCACGGAGGTGTCCTGACGGAGGCTCCGCGCCGCACGCCGGTAAAAACTTTTAATACGCCCGCCGTTTTGCAGGGCCGAAAAAAGCGTGTTTTCGGGTATACGCATAGCTTATCCTGATGAGAGTGAACGGGGAGGGGAATATCGCCCGGGGGCCTCTTGCCATTTTTCATGCCGTGCAACCTCGCCTGTGACGCGGAGCAGCCAGCGGGTGCCTCCTCCTTTTTACCCATCCCCCGGTTCATCGTCAATCTCCCCCCGCCCCTGAAGACACTCATGATCATGCCGCAGACATGGCACCGCAAAGACAGAAAACCCTCGCTCACCCGTTTGTTGTACCACCGGTAATGCGCATTGAGCGAACAATGCCGGCACGCTGCTCACATCGCCGGTGAATCGTAAGAAAAGCGGACGGATCAGCGTTTGCTTGTCGTCAAAACAGGATGACAGGGCCTGTTTACGGGTATACACCGCCGCCACCTGTCCGCCCCCGGCCTGCGCCGTGTTCCATTCATGCTCAGACACCAGGTTATCTTCCCAGCCCCCGTTTTTCAGGGTTTCAATCGCATAGGTGAAGCGGAACAGATCGCTCTGCGATGCCAGCGTGCCTGCACTGGAGCGGTAGATATAGTCAACCTTGCCCCGCAGATTGGCACGCATCCCGTAAAGGTTGCCCTGCGCCTGCAGCCAGAGCATGTCCGGCGCCACCGCGCGTGGGAACAGTTTGCGCTTTTGGGCGGTGGCCAGCCAACGCATGATGAACAGGTGTTGTTGCAGCGCGGACGTGGCCCGCCCGTCATGCTGCGCCAAACGTAAAGCGACCAGCAGGCACCATGCCAGATGAGCGAGTTCCGCCGTCGGGCGTTTTTGATAGGCCGGTGTTGCCAATGGGTAGCCTCCTTAACGAGGGGGGAATGACGCTTGACTCATAACCGGACAGCATGTCACGTCATCAGCGATAACCGCAAGTCGATAACCACCCATTCTGGGGGACAAACAGAGGAAAACCCCATTTAACGGCCCGGGCGGATCCTGTCCCCAGCCGCATCCCTGTACGCTCCTTGCCGCGAACGCTAGGCGTAACATCGGCAAGGGTGAGGCGGTTTTCAACATTGAGCGCCGGCGCAAAGCGGCACACCTCAGGGCGGTCCATGGCGATGTGCAGCCCCTGGCGGGCCGCCCGGGTTATACGGACTCTGCTGCTGTATTTAATGAAATATGATTTTCATTAAATACAGATAATCGTAATGATAGCTTTTCAGAGGGCCAGGTGAAGAACCCTCGAAAATGACGCGTGGAGGGTTCTCTCGCCGGAACCGAAAGGTGTCACTTGGTTGGCGGCCATGGCTGAGCGGCATGAAGTACACGCAGTACGACCAATGTATCGCTCTCATCGTCAATGTGAAAAACCATCACATAGTTCGGACGTACGACGATTTCGCGGGTGCCCCGCACGCGGCCTGCTTTGTAGCGTTGCGGGTTTCGTGCTGCGATCTCAATCTTGGCTTTGAAATCCTCATCCAGCTTAAGTGCCGCACGGGGGGCCTGCGCAATGTATTCAACGATGTTTTCCCGGTCAGCTTCGGCCATCGGGCGCCAGACAATTTTCATCTGCTTCCCAGGCATTTGCGCAAGGCTTCACGTTTTTCGGCAACCCGGGCTTCCACGTCCTCATGGGGAATGTCAGGGCGCGGATCATCGATGCTGGCCTGGATCTGTTCACGGAACCAGGCATCATAGGCGGCGGCTTCATGTGCTCGTTTCAGGGCTTCGGCGCGATCGGGACGCCGGGCGGTAGTGATGGCGTCGGGGGTATAGTTCGACGAATCCACATCGGAACGGGCAATGCCAATGTCCTTCAGGTACGACACCCGTGTTTCAAAACGGCGGAAGAGCCGCACATTGCGACTGCGCTGTGCGGCCAGCGAACGCTCCAGCATCCCGTACTGGACCATGATGGCCCATCCGCCCGGCTGACCGACGATGTGTGCCCCCCGGACGGCACCGGCTTCGACCAGGCGGGACAGCGTTGCATAATCGTAAAACATTAAATACAGAATTACTCTTTTCCGTATTTGTTATACAACAGCTCGCGCACCTCATCGGCGATCTTGCTCCCTCTCAGGGCACAGGCAGACTTGATGGCTTTATGCAGACTTTCCGGGATATCAATCGTGAGTCGCTTCATTTTCTCGCGCGGCTGCAGGTGCGCGTCTTCGACTGTGCGACTTTCCACCCAGGCATCCGCGCTGGGGGCAGGTTTTGTTGGCCTGGCCCCGAAAGTCACTTTTTTCCCACTCATACTCGTAGCTCCAACATCTCGTTAACCAGGGCGCCGATTTCTTTGGCCGCCGCCGAATCCGGCTCCAGCTCGAACACGGCTTTACCAACGGCCGCCGCTTCAGCGAATATCACGCGCTGTGACACCGTGGCTCGTAGCACCGGTGTGTCATACGTCGACAGCGCCTCGCCGACATCGCGGCCTATCGCAGTATTTACGATTTTACGATTAACCGCAAATACAGATTTGAGGTTTTCTTTATAAATTTTGGCTTCCTGGATCAGCGTGACCACGTCTTGTGCCGCCCAGACGTCATACGGACTGGGTTGTACGGGGATCACGACCAGGTCTGCCGCCATAATGGCGGAACGGGCCAGATCCGTGACGCGGGGCGGGCCATCGATGATGATGTGGTCATAATCCTGGATGAACGTGCCGATCTCTTTGTGCAGTGTGGCGCGCGGCAATCCCAGCACCGGGAACGCGGACGCCGCTTCCCGTGCTGCCGCCCAGTCCAGGGCGCTGCCCTGAGGATCTGCATCCAACAGCAATACGCGCGCGCCATCCGCGGCCAGGCGGGCGGCAATATTGACGCTGAGCGTGGTTTTGCCGACGCCCCCTTTCTGGTTCAGTACAGAGATGATCATCAGGCTCTCCTGGTAAAGGTTGTTACGATTTTCAGTAAAATCGCATTTCTGCAAACTAACAACTACGATCCAAATGCAGTGTATGCATAAGCAAGGATACGGTCAATACTGAAATCATCAAATACGCTTTTCCGTAAAATCGTATTTTAGATGTAGTGTAAAACCAAAAAGGTTATATTATGGAGGGGCGCGACAGTAACCGTCGTGCCTCCTCAACCGGCAGGGAGAACGCCAGATCCGGCGTGACGTCCAGTGCAAAGATCTTCGTATATACCTCGGTATTTTCCAGCCGCTTGTGGCCCATCAGCGCCTGCACCTGCTTAATGTGCACACCGTTCATCAGCAGGTGTACCGCGTAGCTGTGCCGAAACGTGTGTGGCGTTATCGGCCGCACCGAAAAAGTCACGCCGTCCTGGGCGGCCCGGCCGACCGCCGCCCGCAACCAGTTGCGTGGGGTTTCCGGGCTGGCCACATCCCACATCGGTGTCGCCCGGCGGGTCAGCAGTTTGAACGTCGCAAAATAACCCTGCAGCCGGCGCACATACCCCGCATCCGGCAGCGGCACCGCCCGAAACGGGGCCTCCCACCGCTGCTGCTCTTCCTTGGTTGGCCGCCGGCGCGGGCGAGGGGCGCGTTGCTTCAGGGTGCGCAGCCGGACAAACGGCAGGTCGCCGTTGAAGAACACATCCCCCGGCGTCAGCGCCAGGGCTTCATTGATGCGGGCGCCGGTGTTCCACAGGGTTTCGATCAGCATGCGCTGGCGCAGATCGGGCAGGTAGTCGAGCAGCACCGCAATTTCGGGCGCCAGCAGGTAGCGGGGCACATCCAGTGAAGCGGCAAGGGCCATTTCGCGCAGCCGGACGGCGCGCGCGAAGCCGCCGGGCAAACCGATCGCGCTACGTGAAATCTGTTCCATCTCGAGGGGGATGATACTCAATTTTTCATTCTCCGCACGCTGTGCACTTTTCGGCCTTCAAAGGCCATCCTCTGCCCGAATCGGGCCAGGGTTCGGCCCTCAGATCACTATTGTGCCGCGTCAGCCCCGGCGCCGTGAAGCCGAATAAATCGGTGATCGGTCAGGACAGCATCGCATAAAAATTGGGGAAAAAACGAAATCTGCGTAAAAAACGCATCCTCTACCGACGCCTGTTTACACTGGCTCGGCGGAAAAAAACCGAAGGTAAGCACCAACCCTCTGTTATCACAGGGTAAATCGGACGAGCACCGCCCGGACAGAGCGGTTGGGGAGTCTGGTGGTAAAGCCCAATCGGCAAGGACATCACGACAACAGGTTTAATAATTGACGGTGTCACAATAATAATTTGATATTTTGCTTATTTGTCCGTTTACGTATTTTGGGTTTTGCATCTTATTTACCCGTACACCGTGGCTATCAATGGAGATCCCCCATGCGTCCTGCCTTGTTTGGATCTGAGCAGAGGCCAGGCCCTCCAGACGGAAGGCCGTAGTGTCACCGGATTGTGCAGCGCAGCCAGGTTAGGGACGGTAACCCGCTCCGATCGGCGCTTATTCATTTTCGCTATCGGATCTGACCTCCGCGCGCCTGCTGAAACAGCAGGCGCGGCAAAGCGAACATCGCATTGGCCGGGATAGCGGTCCGCAGGTTTCACGTCAGTGGCGCGATTTTATAATGATTAGTGCTCATCTCTTGATGCACACTCACAATTATTCCCGTTTTTTTCACTTTTGATTGAAAGTACGGATTGTCGCTCAGATAACAAATGCGTGATCGCGCCCCCAATGGCCGCAGAGACCAACGCCAGTGCATCTTTCGGAAGGTTAATAGCTCCCCATGTCAACCCACCAATTAGCAAGAGTACAAAAAGTATATTATATCGAGAAATGCCAAGCTTTATCGACTTTATTATTTCACTGTTATCAGTTAATTCCTCTACGGACTTTATGCTCTGAAACTTTTTTATGGTCTCTCTTGTTTCAAGATAGTGTAACTCGGCCCGTTTTAGACTTTTTATAGAGTCAGCGGTTGTTAATGTTTCGTTTATTTCAGTTGTAATGTAATTTATTTCCGCACCCGGCTTACCCAGCACTTCGGCACTGAGTGCATTCTCTGCTAATTCGGAAAAGAGGTGAGAGTAACTGCCAATGTTGTCGCTTTTGTTTTCCTTAATAGCATTAAATAATGTTGGGCAGTATTTTTTATACATTTCTTCTGCCGAGTTTTTTGTTTCGTTTTCTTTTTTTGCATTGTTGTCAATGCTTGGGTTTTCGCTCATGGTAAACCTCGGTGTTAGTGGTTTTCAACCCGGTTTTTATTGTGTTATTTGTGCTCTGCAGTAGTGTATTGATTATGGGTAAGTAATGCTCTCCATCGTGTCTGACTGGTCGCAATGGAATATGTCTGTAATTATTTATGCAGTGTATTTATACTGCCATGGTGTCATGTTACCCCTCAGGTGTTGATTTGTCATAACTGACTCGACCATCGGGCCACATAATGATGCGGTCCCCGTCTTGAAGCGTGTCCGTAGCGACTTTGGTGCCAACAATACAGGGGATGTCATATTCCCTGGCGATAATGCAGGCGTGTGATAATATTCCACCTTCGTTCGTTATAATTCCCTTTCCTTTTCGTAGCAATGTGATCATGTTGGGTTGGGTCATTTCAGTGACAATGATTTTATTTTGATAACAAGAAACATCAGTTAGTTCGGTATAGTCGATTTTTTTTACTGTACCGCAGACTTTTTGTTGTATTGTTGTTGTACCACGTAATACTGCCTCATCTGGGTAGAGCGGCTCAGGTGTGTGCTCAGTAAAAAAATGACCAAACGATATTTCTGGTGTTAAGTTTACATCTTTTTTTCGTTTCATGAGGACACCATTCTTTCGCTTTGTTTTCTCTTCTTTTGTTAATGTTACCCCATTTTCTATTAATGCTATGATATCTTCTAGTAAGTAGTAGTTATATAAGTCTTCCTGTTTCTCTGCAAACTCATCAGAAATCCACTCCATAATACCCATCATATAATAGTAAGTTCCTGCCCATCTTTTTTTAACCTCCATTCGTTCGGTCGATAGTGTCAGTAAGTAATTAATGAGGGGAGCAGCTTGTCCTTCGGGAAGTGACGCAGGACTGGACTTGACTTTTTTTATCTTTGTGTTCACTCGGTTGGCAAGCATAACTTTAACGCTTCTTAATAAGTCCTTTCTTGTCACATGGTTTATGGCGAGATAAGGGTATTTCTCTATGTGCCTGATGATGTGTTCTTCATTGTCCTGATTTACCTTCATCAAATCATCTTGCTCCTGATGCATCAGATCATGACAATTTAATAATGTGTTTAACCTGTCCGTTGATAGTAACAACGCCAGTTGCCTTTCAATGATATCGGTGACGATGGGTTCAGAACGCATATAACAGTGTATGAAATGACAATATCGTTCTGACAGATAACGTAAATACGCAATGGCATCAACGTTTGAAGATATGGGGGAATCCATAGGGGAAATATCTTCTAGAGCTTGAGGCTGGGGTAGGGTGCCGATTTTCTGAGAAACATATTTTAAAGCGGAAACATGATCTTTCAAACCAATGTAGCAGTGAAAAACGCCTTTTTTATCTCGAGAGTAAATAATTTCCTGATGAGTATAGATCCCTTCATTTTTGTTCTTTTGATCGTGGCAACGAGCGCCAAAGGCCAACGCCATTGCCCAAAGAGGTTCGCGTGTCGACTAGGCATATTGATAACATTGTGAGGGAATGACGGTAATGGGACGGCACTGTAATATCCAAATCTTGCCAGAGTGATCTATGCACCACTCAACGTCAACAGGCATCCCAAAAAGAAGTTCAAGCTGAATAATGTATTCCACGAGTTTGTGAGGGATTTCTTTATGGTGACAAACTTCGTTTTTCTTGACAACCAAACTTTTTGGTATTATACGCCCAGCAACAACATCGTCACAAGGACCATGTCCATACTCCATGTAAATATCGTCCATTCCGTTTTTTGGATTGATTGAATAAGCTACGCCAGATAACATTGCGTGAATGTATTGCTGTATGATTACGGGTATTTTCCCCTCTTTGTCTGCCTGTTGCCTGACAATTTTTATTGCAATCTGTATTCTTTGCAATGGGATGTTCAACTTGGTCTTATAAAACCCCGCCCCTGATTTTGTTTCCCCATCCTCTTTGTTTGAACTTGACCGGACAGAAACACTGCCTTTAACGATATATGTATTGTACCAATTGATGATCTCTTTTATTGACGGGGTTTCATTGAAAAGAATGACGAATCCCTCCGGGATCGGAAGGCCTGCAATTTTCATTTTAGTGAGGTTGTATGCTTTGTTTCCAAGCACATGCCTGTCGATCAGTATATGAAAGTTGTTGGGCATAGCGGTTCCTTGTAAAAGATAATGTTATTTTCATTTTTTTTAGTCGGAAAGTGGAGGCAATTAGCTGCCCCGCATGTTGGGTGAAAATAGCCGTGTGCCTGAATAAATATTACTGTGCCGCTGCGTTTGTATCTGTTCGTCAATGAGGCCGTTATCTTAGTATTGGTTTAATTAAACCGCCATATTTAATTTTGGGTTGTTTACCGAATGTTGAGGTATGTAACCCCAAAGCCTGGGCGTCATCACGTCGGTGACACCGCCGTGCCGGCCTCCGGTCCGACGCTACAGCTCCCTACTGGACGGTCACGCGTGCGCCGTAATCACCTGACCGTCCCGGGAGGAGAGGGGCGGACGTTATCTGGACGACCGGTACCCACACGTCGCTGTTTGGCTGCGCGCAATACCATGTAAGGCACCGCGACGTGCAGACGAAAATCGCGCCGCCGCAGCGCCGGGGCTACATTGATACGTGCCGGGTATTCCACAGCAGATTGAACAGGGTATGCCGGTGCCAGTTTTGCTCATAATGCAGCAGCGCGCGGGTTCCTGCATTGAACGGGGAAAGCGGGGCTGTCTGGGCAGGGAGATCTGTCCGAGTTATCCACAGAAATTGGGGATAACTCGGTATCCCGACCCAGCAATGATGATCCATATGCTGGACGACCCAGATGGTATTGATGAAAAGACCGGTAAGGATTGAAGGTGAGGTGAGTTATCGCCAGGATGGCCAGCCCGGTGCATCTCTAAATACTATTCACATACCAGCGTGAGCTGCTGCAGGCAGGCGTCGAACTGTTCGAGCTGAAGCTGCGCGCCGGACAACCGACGGAGCTCAAGCTGTTGGGGCTGTCCGGCGCGTCGCTGCATGCGAAAACCTTCTCCATCGACGACAAACGGGTAGTTTATCGGCTCGTTCAATTTCGCTCCATGCTCGGCGCCCCTGAACTGCGAAATGGGATTCTTGATCGGCAGCCCGCCAACTGTTTGATGGCCCGCGAGAGTACGCGACCTACCGGCCAGTATTGACGTCCGAGGGTAAATTGGTTTGGAAATAAACCTTCGAGACAGTCACACAGAGGTGTACCAGCAAGAACCCTCGGCTGGGTAAATGAACCGCACCGGGAATCTTGGAGACTAAACTCTTAGTGAAAGGAGATCCAAGATGACATCAAAATCAGCAAACCGTTATCCAGCCGAACTGCGTGAGCGCGCAGTAAGAATGCTTCTGGAGCAGCGTGCCCAATATAAATCTGAACACGCAGCTTTCAACTCCATCGCCCCTAAAATTGGGTGTAACCCCGACACACTAAAGGCCTGGGTCCGCCAGCTTGAATGTGACTCTGGCTCCAAAGTCAGTGAGAACAGCCTGACAACCCCTGAACGCCAACGATTGAAAGAGTTGGAACGTGAGAACAAGGAATTGCGACGCAGCAACGATATTCTGCGTCAGGCGTCAGCCTATTTTGCGCTGGCGGAGTTCGACCGCTACTGGAAAAGATAATGCCGTTAATAGACAGTCTGAGTGTAAGCGGCTCATTTAGACCGTCTGTCGCTATTCCTCCGGTTCAGGGAAAATAATGTCCATCATTTATAATGGACATTATCGCCATGAAATATCGGACCCTGCTCTTCGACGCACTGCGCTTACATTTTGATGAACACCTGTCCAGACTCGACGTCGGTCGGCGGCTTGGGATCCCCAAAAGCACCATCTGCGATCTCTTTGTTCGCTTCAACAAGCAGGGAGTTAGCTGGCCGCTGCCTGACCGCATGACCTCCGATAAGCTTGAATCACTGCTCTATCCTGCACGTATCACGGCAGACATAATCGAGATCACTGACATCCCAGAGCCAGCTTTGGTGGAAGAGCCCGTTGCGCGCAAGCGGCCGCGCCGCCCTAATTTTCCACATGAGTTTAAAATCACTCTGGCCGAAAAATCACTGCAACCTGGCGCCAATGTGGCACAACTGGCGCGGGAACACGGCATTAACGACAACCTGTTGTTTAACTGGCGCAACCTTTATAAGCGAGGACTGCTATAGACAGTCTGAGTAACCGGCACGGGGTCGAGTCGGTATGCCAGGAGTTGGCTATTGCCACATCAACATTTTACTGGCACAGGTAGCGGCTCCAGCGTCCAGAAACGCGATGTGATCGTGATAAACGGGACAATGAGCTCTGTGTAGAAATACAGCGTATTTACGTGGAGAACAAGCAGGTCTACGGCGTGCGGAAGGTCTGGCGCCAGTTAACACGAGATAGTATCAAGGTTGCAAGGTGCACCGTAGAGCGTCTCATGAAAACGTTGGGCTTAGAGGGGTTACTCGTGGAAAAGGCGTGAAAACGGCCCGTAGCGGCGAAGTGCGGTGCACAACAGACGATCTGGTAAACCGTCAGTTCGTTGCAGAGCGGCCAAACCAGCTGTGGGTGGCCGATTTTACTTATGTCAGCACCTGGCAGGGCTTCGCTTATGTCGCGTTCATTATTGATGTGTTCGCGGGCGTTATTGTAGGGTGGCGGGTGTCATCAACAATGGAAACCTCGCTGGTTCTGGATGCACTAGAACAAGCTCTGTGGGCCAGAAGACCGAGCAGTGGCGTCATCCATCATAGCGATCGCGGGTCTCAGTATGTGTCATTGGCCTACACCCCATAACCATTCATATACGTTATTTACGATCAGATTTTAGCCGACTATCAAACTGGAACGGAATAGCCTCAGCCTTCTGAATGACCCCGTAAAAATCCGGGTGTTCAGGATTTAACAGGTAGTTATATTCCACTGGCGATAGAGCACTAGGGACACGCAGTGCTATCGAATCTTTGGAAAAGCACCAAGCATCCCCGTATACGGTCAGTTCTGGCGGAGCGTCTTCATCAGCCCAGTTATCAGGCAGCTCATCCTTATCAGCGCTCTGAATCTGGTCATCTGGCACATTAATGCGCAATAAAGTGAAATACTCCAGAATCTGAGCCGCATGCAGATGAACCAGTGTCTCCAGCATGGTAAGCGATGCTGTTTCTGATACATAAACCATCGGGACGCCAACACTATTCCATCGACCTCCAGCTTCCTTTGCTCCGTATCCCGTCCAGGCTGTAGAAAGATATTTTGTCTTTGTCAGCCGATAGAGGATCAAGAGTACACCCCATGCTCCAGACGTGTGATCAATTTAATGACCTCATAAGCCCCAGTTTCTGATGCCATCAGTTCTGCCGGGACTTTCCAACTTAGCGCCCTGTTTGGCTCATTCAACCATTTTTGAGCCTCTTCCTTATCACCTTCAAACAACTCTACCGCCCGATCAATAACGCGGATAATGCGAACCAGTCGTTCGCTTTGCTCGGAATTGAATCGCGCTTTCACACTGCGACTAAACGTCGTTGACGGAATGCCGGACATTTTGCGCAGATCGTTTTGTGTTATCTTCGCCCAGTCAACGATCAGGTTAGCAACCTTGCCATCAAGACCTTCGCTAATCTGCCCCAGCAGCGCCACACCATCTGAATTGTTTAACCCTGCCACCTGCCATAAACGGGGTGGTCTGACCTGAGTTGTGGATAAGCTAAATGTTTTCATAACTCCTCCATTTGGAGATTTTAGTATAACCATTTGGTTGGTTGAGCGCAAATATTAGCCTCTTGACCTTCATTTGGGTTTTGTTACTCCCCAAACCCCTTGCTCTACTTTGCGATGTTTTTTTATGCGGAGTATTTGAAACCAAAAACTTCGTTAACTTATATGAGGGATGTTGTGAACTTCACATAATCATTCGCTTTTCATAAGAACACCAGAGTTCCCCTGAAAAAAACATGGCCTTCAGAATGTTACGATACGCCGTGGCCGCCATGCAGCGGCACCTGGACGCCGGGCACAAAACCCTGCCGCTGGTCATCCCTGTCCTGTTCTATACCGGCAAACGCAGCCCGTACCCTTACTCCACCAACTGGCTGCAGGAGTTTGATGACCCCACACTGGCGGAAAAACTGTACACCGGCGATTTTCCGCTGGTTGATGTGACGGTCATTCCCGACGAAGAGATTATGGGTCACCGCAGCATGGCCGCACTGACCCTGCTGCAGAAACATATTCGCCGGCGCGACCTGGCCGAACTGACCGACAGGCTGTCCGCCATTCTGCTGACCGGCTATCTCTCTTCGCCGCAGGTGATTTCGCTGATACACTATATTATCCAGGCCGGTGAATCGGCGAATGCGCAGGCATTTGTTCGCGAACTGGCCCTGCGGGTTCCGCAACACGAGGAGGAACTGATGACCATCGCACAACAGCTAGAACAAAAAGGTATCGAGAAGGGTATCGAACAGGGTATCCAG
>NZ_JVEL01000615.1:0-5729 GCF_001076875.1 Serratia sp. 506_PEND | reverse complement strand
GCGCAGGCGGCAGGCTTCGGTGACGCGAAAGCCGTGCACGAAGCTCATGTATATCAGGCAGTAGTCCCGTTCCGGGTTGCCCTTCTGTCGTTTTGCCGATTCGAGCAGACGCCCCACTTCCGTCTGTGTCAGGTATTTTCGCTGACTCACGGTCGTTACCTCCCAAGGTATGATTAGCATGATGATGATTGCAGGGGGGATTATGGGCTGTGGATGCGCGCGCGACAACCGCTATCCGTGCGCACTCTGCGGCAGGTTCATCAGGCACAGCATCGCTTGCCCTGCTGGAGACACGGATTCATCTGCATGCGGCTCAGACTCTGGAGTGTTTCACTTTATTGCGCATTGATGTACCAGATAACCAGATGCAGAGCGCTGATATGAATGAGCTGCCTGATCACTGGGCTGATGAAGACGCACCGCCAGCACTGGTCGTATACGGCGATGCCTGGTGGTTTTCCAAGGATTCGATAGCGCTGCGTGTCCCCAACACTCTATCGCCAGTGGAATATAACTACCTGTTAAATACTGAACACCCGGATTTTTACGGGATCATTCAGAAGGCTGAGACTATTTCGTTCCCGTTTGATATGCGCGCAGGTATTCAAGAGCTGGGGCACTGTTCAATTTTTTGATGGGCACCACTTTATCAAATACGTCAACTGATGAGCAGGCGACTCTCGTTGTACGCTTACCGCTTTCGCGATGAAATACCTGAATAAACATGGTTTCCTTCGATGTCAGTCATGCCAGAAAACCCTCAGTGCATGGTGTAAAGATGATAACCACTGCCCCCCGCGCTCCATGCTGAATTATCAGACGCCGTCTGTGTTTTCGTCAGCCTGAAGAAAGGGTGATTGCTCTGACATGACTCACTGAATATTGTATCTCATGCTGGCAATAGGTCAGCATAAGATCGCCAATGCTATTTATTAACAACTTAAAAGATAAGTCTTAATGCCCACTCTATTTTATCAAATGCTTCTTTTAGACTGTCCAACGAACGGGAATATGAAATACGCAGCGTACCTGGAAGTTTGAAGTTCTCACCTGGAGAAACTGCCACCCTGGCGGTTTCAAGAAGATAACGTGCCAGCTCAATGTCATTGTTGATGGTAACATTAGAAAACGAACGACCAAAATAGGCACTAACATCGGGTAAAACATAAAAAGCCCCTTTAGGCATTGAGCAGGTAATACCTGGGATAGCTCGCAGTCTCGACATCGTATATAAACGTCGCTTGTCATATTCCTTAATCATGCATTTAAGATGATATTGATCACCGGTTAATGCCACAGCAGCAGCCTTTTGAGAAATAGAGCAGGTCGATGATGTCATTTGGCTTTGCAATGCTTTAAACGCGCCAATGATCTCTTTCGAGGCAGCAGCGTAACCAATACGCCAGCCGGTCATGGAATACGCTTTTGACATTCCATTCACGGTGATAGTACGGCGGCGAACCTCTGGCGAAATGGATGCTATACTATAATGCGTTGCTTCATCGTAAATCATTTTTTCATAAATTTCATTTGATATGATATAAAAATCATGCTCACAGGCTAAATCAGCCAATTGCCTAAGACTGTGCTCACTATATACCGCCCCTGTTGGATTGTTTGGGGTACCAATAATAATCGCTTTTGTTTTATGGGTGATGGCGTTTTCTATAGCCTGAATGTCAAGTGAAAAATTATCATTGTATTTTACAGGAATAAATACAGGAACAGCACCTGTGAGATGAATCATTTCCGTGTAACTGACCCAGCAGGGTGTTGGTAGTAAAATCTCATCGCCTTCATCACATAAGGTCATCAGGGAACTAAAAATAGCCTGCTTGACGCCCACCGACGTACAAACCTCATCAACCATATATTTGATATTATTGTCTTTTTCCAGCTTACTTACTATCGCCTGGCGTAACTCAAGGGTTCCCTCACTGGGCGTATAACACGTGAAGTCTTCGGCGATTGCTTTGATGGCGGCGATTTTGATGTAATCTGGAGTTCCAAAGTCCGGCTCACCCATATTGAGAGAAATAATATCCTCCCCCTGCTTTTGCAGTTCGGCAACACGAGCTGCAAGTGCAGATGATGAAGAGCCCTTTATTTTTTTCATTCGATTTGATAAATCCATCGCAAATATCCTTAACATAAAAGTTCACAAATTCAAGACTTCGCAAGCACGAGTTTAATACATTGACTTTTACGGAGTATACGTAACTTCAGGGTCAAGGAATAACAACACCAGGAAAACAACGTTCAATATAATCAGAGATGATTTTTTTACTCCTTAGATAAGGTAAGTTCGGTATTAATAAAAATAAGCGACTCACCCGTGCATGCTAATATTCATCAGTGAGTTCACAGGGACCACGGATGACATTTCCCTCTCGACAATTCATATTATGAATGCCGTCGGTGATGGCATAACCCATAACCTTTTTCTTAGTACGGAGTTAACCATAAGCCGGTGCCATGAATGCCCTCTGACTGGGGTTACTCAGTATACATGCACACTTTTCGCCGAACATCCCTCTTGTCTGCCATCCTGTAATATAGGATATCGATAGGGTGGAACTGGTCGCTCGTATTGATTTGCATTGCCACATCTTGAAAAAACTCCGAATGATAACACTGAGGTTATACTATACGGCCCCCACACTTTCGCCAGACTTTTATCCGCCTGGTTTATGCATGGTTGCAGTTCCACAACACATCCAATGCCCCATTCCTCAGTGGATTTACCCCTATCTATCCAGATATCTCACCTATATTCAGTCCCCATGGTTTTTCCCACTGTATCGGCGCAGCGCTTTAATCAATTTCCCTGCTGCCGCCAGCTCAGCAGCGACAACCACAGGCGATATAACCTGCGGCAAGTAAGGTCAGACCACCTTTGTGGTGCCGCTTGTACCAGGTGAATCTGTGGTTGGCCCTCAGACTCTGAAGACGCGCCAGATGGAAAGTAACCCTGCCAGGCTGAAGTGTTTTCTGCGCGGTGGCAATTTTCCCTTTGGGGGAGATGCCAACAGCGCTCTGTCCCCCGTGATTCTTCGCCCATATTTATCGCTCACCGGGTCTTACCACAGGTTCGATGACGAGTTACTCATTATAGGGGGAACGCCGTGTCTGGAGAGCCTGGGCTAGTCTAGTGTGATCCCTCCTGCATTTAAGAAAGATACGTCTCAATATCAATTAAACGACCCGACGCTTTTGATTGCCCCCAAGTATTAGACAAACTAAGTTCGTTGGAAGGCAGGATCTCCCTTTGCCAACAGCATTTCCTCTCTTTTTCACCAGGATTGTCTATGTTTAAATTTACTGCGATTTTGACAGGTATTGACGCAGAAGAAATTAGAAATATCGGCCGATATGTTAATAACCGCCAACAGCCTTTTTTTACCGACGTCCTGCTGCGTTATCACCCCTATGTTATGCTCGGCGAGCTTAACCCCCACCGGTTTAAGGCTATACAGGACACGCTAACGGACTTGAAAAAACAAGGCATTCGTCTCCATTTGGCCTACAACGAAAACGACTTCCCCTGGGGGACGGGACAGGAACGCTTTTGTGATATCAGCGACAAGCATATTCTCCAGATTGCCAACTATCTTATCAGTGATATCCTGGAATATGATCTTGACGGCATCACCGTGTTTCCCCCCAGAATAATCACCGCATCTCACCAGCCATCTTCATCAAAGAACAGTGTGCAGGTGCTGCACAATATTCTATCCACTGTAAAATCGGCCCCCGAGGCACACGGGAAATATCTGGGGGCATTTTACCCAAGTCCGGGAGACGAAGGAGATACCAGACAAACAGAAGAGGACATATCGACTATTCTCGCGCCATTGATTGATGATATTTATATCGGAGATGACATTAAGCTGGCGCCTTCACTGATATCCAGAGCGCTCCCTCGCCTGGATATACACAGGCAAAGTTGCCACGAAGCATCAGAACGGCTTCGAGGCTGGGTGCATACCGGCTATCACGGCTTATCTATTGACGGGATGTTACTAGCCGCTCCTTACTCAGAATCACACCGAATTAAGAACATCGCAATGCTCACAGCACTGCTTCAGGTTATTACCAGTGAGCAAGGATATGTCCGTTACCTATGATATCTGGCTTGCTGCGGTACGAGCGCTACCACTCTTAGCGCAACCGCCTTTGCTTTTTCTTCACCAACCTGGTGAACGCGTCACAGGCTCGCCGAAGCGATGGCTTACAGGGTATCTGACCTCAACCTTGTTGTTGATGCAATCGTCCTGTGGAACAGGATCTATCTCTGGCGGACTATTGATGACGTTTGCAACCAGAGGATCATCATACCGGATGAACGGTTGTCCAGCGTGGCGCCGTTCCTGTGGGGCATATATCGCTCGCCGATTGAACGATACAAATCCGTTCGCACTAAGCACCTCAATCTCCAGATCTTCACTTTCCTTGGCGGGTGTTATTGCAAAAATGATCTAACCCGTTGATGATTTTGAAGTAAGCTCATGCGGTTAATCACCTGGTGCGGCTCCGTAACGCCTTGCACGTCCAACAGCTGCATGTGTTGCGCCATTTTTGCCGCCATTCGGCGAAAATCGGTCATTGTCATCGGCGTTTCCTTTTTACCGGTTTGGCAGGGCGCACAGCGGCGCAGGCTCCAGCGCGACCGTCTGGTTGTCCGGCGCACTGTCGACGCGCCTCGCGCTCAGGCCATATTCCGTCATGACACGAAGACGATGACGGCGTCACCCATGATGCGCAAGGGGACGGGATGCCGCTGGCGTCCTGGGCAAAGGCGACATGCCGCGTCGCGCCGACTACCCACTCCCGTGTCTCCATCACATCATGGTTCCAGCCCTGATCTTTCAGGGTTTGGGTCGCATCGGTCAACCGAACGCGATCGGACTGTTCCGCCCGCTTGCCGCTGCCGGGCGCCACAATAGGTCCAGGCCGTATTTTCGGCCACGCGCCGGTAAACGCGCCTTTGCTTTTGGGCGGTGCCAGCCCGCGAACAAGAAACCGCTTTTCGGCCTGGGGTGTGCCGGCGATACCCTCCAGGCGTGCCCGCCCCCCGACGCAAAAGATTAGTGGCGGATCTGCGTCAGGTCGTCAGCGCTCAGCCCGGTCATCGTCATCACCGCGTCGCGATCGAGGCCGTTGGCCAGCATGGTGCGGGCGATTTTCAGTGCCGCTTCGCGTTCACCCAACTGGATACCTTCCTGGCGCCCTCTTTCAATACCGCGCTGTTCACCCAGCTGGATACCCTGTTCGATACCCTTCTCGATACCTTTTTGTTCTAGCTGTTGTGCGATGGTCATCAGTTCCTCCTCGTGTTGCGGAACCCGCAGGGCCAGTTCGCGAACAAATGCCTGCGCATTCGCCGATTCACCGGCCTGGATAATATAGTGTATCAGCGAAATCACCTGCGGCGAAGAGAGATAGCCGGTCAGCAGAATGGCGGACAGCCTGTCGGTCAGTTCGGCCAGGTCGCGCCGGCGAATATGTTTCTGCAGCAGGGTCAGTGCGGCCATGCTGCGGTGACCCATAATCTCTTCGTCGGGAATGACCGTCACATCAACCAGCGGAAAATCGCCGGTGTACAGTTTTTCCGCCAGTGTGGGGTCATCAAACTCCTGCAGCCAGTTGGTGGAGTAAGGGTACGGGCTGCGTTTGCCGGTATAGAACAGGACAGGGATGACCAGCGGCAGGGTTTTGTGCCCGGCGTC
>NZ_JVEL01000614.1:0-1423 GCF_001076875.1 Serratia sp. 506_PEND | reverse complement strand
TGGGGCTGAACCCGCAGCGCCTTGACTTGCATGTTTATCTCGATGGTCAGGAAGTCCACGCCGCGCTCGACGACCGCACCCAGCGCGACGGGTTGAGGAACTGACCATGGCCTGGAAAGATGATCTCCTTGACGCCTCATTCCGGGGCATTGCCTTTGACTGCCTTGATGCGCGGGATACGCTGTCCCGCGATGTTGCAGAGTATCGCTATCCCTATCGTGAGGGGGCTGACGTCGAAGACCTGGGCGGCAAGCCGGATAACATCCGTATGACCGCCATTTTCTTCGGTAGCGACTACGAGACCCGCCTGCAGGCATTTATTAAGGCAGTGAACACGCCAGGCAGCGGTGAGCTGATCCACCCGGTATTCGGCTCTTATCCCAAGGTGCAGTTACTTGAATGCGGCATCTTCCACCGCGCTGACTATGTGGACTGCGCCCATGTTGAGCTGGTGTTTGTCGAGTCGGCCCCGGACCAGCAGTTTTTCAGCAGGCAGTACCCCACCCAGCAGGCTGATGCGATTGATTTGAACACCGACAGCCTGCTGGATGCTGCGCTGGCGGCCTGGAATAAAATGATGGCCGAACTGCAGAAAGCGCAGTACACCATGGAGCGCTACCGCAACCTGGTCAATACCGCTGAGTTTATGATCCAGAGTTTGTCTGCTCAGATTAACGGCATTGCGATGTCCGGATTGGATTATCTGGATATGCCTGGCCAGTTCGTCAGCGACCTCAAGGGGCAGCTGAATACCTACAGCAATACGCTGTCCTTCACCGGCAACCGCATCACCTCTGACTGGCGCTCGCTGACCGGTATGGGCGGCAGTGTTATTGCCATGCCGGCGCAACGCGCCCGCCAAGGAGTTTCCGAGAACAGCAACAACGTCATCACCGTCCCGACGATGGCCACCACCACAGTGATGCCGGATGAAGATCTGCAGGCGATCACCGAGACCACTCGTCTCACAGTTATTACTGAGTTGGGCAGTATCGCCGGCATGATCCTCGGTAATGAGCTGATCACCCCGACGCTTTCCAGCGATCAGGTCAGCGATATTCTGGCCGACGTGCGCAGCACTATCCAGGACGCCATCGACGCTGAACGCACCCGTGAGATTCTGGTACAACAGGAGAGTGTCCTCAACAGTAATACTACCGCCGATACCAGCGACAATGCGGTCATCGTCGAGACGCTGAAAACCCTGGCGCTACAGCTGCAGGCGCTGGCGCAGGCCGTCATCCTGGCCGAACCGCCGCTGATTCAGCGCACAGTGGACAGCGATTGCAATCTCCATCTACTGGCGCACTTCTGGTACGGCGATTACAGCCGCGCCGATGAATTGCTGCGCCTCAACCCCGACCTGAGCAGCCCGAATCACATCACGCAAGGAATGGTGCTCTATGCCTACGCCAAATAACCC
>NZ_JVEL01000613.1:0-5082 GCF_001076875.1 Serratia sp. 506_PEND | reverse complement strand
AACGGGCAGCGGTTGACGTTACGGCCGGCGGTGGGAAGTCCGTGAATTTTCAGGCGGCGATACACCGTCAGCCAACGCCCATGACACATTTCCTGTGCCGTTGCCATGTCGTGCAGCGTGGTGTTCGCCAGTTGGTGCGCGGCCAGTAGCTGGCGGGGTGTGTGGCCGTCCGTAACGCGGGGCGCGTCAATGATGGCATTCCGCATCAGCGGACGATGTTGCTGCACAAAGTCAGCCAGCCGGAAGGTTTTGAAGGTGCCGCAGCGGGTCAGACAATTCAGGTGCGCGATGCGCTCAGCCTGAAAGTAGGCGACCACCTCCAGCCGTTCACCGTTACCCAGCCCCTGAAACCACTCGCCCACCGCAGGCAGGCGAGTGAACAAGGGGGCGCTCATTCGGATGTTGGCTGTCATGTCGCAGGGAAAATCCGGCTTGGCCGTGTCGATGTCGTTCCACGGTTGATACTGCGTGCGATTAGCCATGCTGCACCGCCTTGGCCGGGATGCGGCCAGCGAACAGCAGCACGAAATCACGCGCCAACAGGCGGCGAGCGGTCAGTTCATCGGGAGCGGTCACAGATTCACGGTGCGGAACGGCGTCGAGGTCAGCGCGGCGCACGGCGAGGAAATAAAAAACAAACTCAGGGGAATTCTGGGTGTAGCGGGTCATAGCCATGATAACGGCCTCACAAGTTGATTTTTCAACCTGCCTCCCGCTGCAAAACGGGGTGGCAGGACGTGGCGGGGTTTGCAGACTGGCACTTGTGAGACCAGCAGGCGCGAAGGCCTCCCCGCCACGTCCCACCATAATTCTGGCGCAACATGGCAAATCACGGACATAAAAATACCGCATTACGGATTGTTTGCGGTTGTCCGCACAAGTGTTCAGGCTGCAAAACCCGACTGCCCAATGTGGGGCAGCGGTGAAACGATAGCCGCTTGCTGAAAATCCGTCAACGGAAAATTGCGGGTCAGTGAAATTATTCATGCCGTTACCCCTGCGTACTCAGTAACACCGGGGCCAGCTTTTCCAGCCACGCCCGCAATTCTTCCGCGCGGTAGCCGTTGGCGTTGTCGCCCATCTTGACCGGTGCGGGGAATTTCCCCTTTCTGCGCCAGTGCCACAGCGTGCTACGGGCGACCGGGGCCACATGGATCAACACGTCTTTTTCTCGCACCAGACCGGTTTCCGGCAGGGTGAATGCTGCGCTATCTCGTTTCATGGTCAATGTCCTTGCGTTGACGGTCAGTAAAACCGTATCGAACGCCATTGAACCGGATAGAGCAGGCGGCGAAGAGGTGAAGCCGGTCAGGGGGTAATTACCGGCGTTACACCTGTTACACCTTTTTCAATCCCGGTGTAACAGTAGGTGTAACGCCATATTTGTATTAATACTCAATAAGTTAACTAATAAAAAAGTAGTCTGTTACACCGTTACACCTTTTTTAGCCTCGCGCGTGTAGGTGTTTTTTATTTCAGGCAAAAAAAAGACCGCTGATTAGCGGTCATGTCAGACGTGGTGCGGCTCAGGCGTTGGATACCCGCCTGAAATCGACCGGCACAACCGCGCCGGAGACTTCGCTACCATCAACAAAATCAGCCCACCACTGCATGATGCGGGTACGTTCTGGCAGGTACTGCGCCCGGTTGTAGGCCGCTCGCACCTTGTTTCGCTCCACGTGTGCTAACTGGCGCTCGATGGCATCCGGGCTGAATCCGTGTTCGTTGAGTACCGAACTCGCCAGCGCCCTGAATCCGTGCGGCACAGCCTTACCCCGCCAGCCAAGCCGAATCATGGCCGTGCTTAACGCATTGGTGGTGATGTGTTTGGCTGCGCTACTGCTGGGGAACAGGTAACGGCTTTTCCCTGACAGCGCCCGCAACGATACCAGCATGGTAAGCGCCTGCTCAGACAGCGGCACAAGGTGGTCACTGCTCCCCTTCATGCGGCTGGCGGGGATGCGCCACAGTCGTTTCTTTTCGTCGAACTCCTCCCATTCTGCCCCGCACAGCTCAAAGGGGCGGACGAACGTCAGTAGCAACAGGCGCAGCCCCCACTTGGTGAAAGGGTGACAGGATGAAGCATCCAGCCCAGACAGAAAACGGGGAATATCGTCCACTGGCAGGGCCGGTCGATGGCTTTTTTCCTGCCGGGATACCACGCCGGTAAGCTCACTGGCCGGGTTGTGCTCAATGAGCCCGGTTTGCACGGCAAGGCGTAACACCTGCGTGATGTACGACAGGTTCAGGGCGGCGATACCCTGACCGTGTTTGCGCTCCAGTCGCCGCACCAACTCCAGTACATCAAGCGGGGTAATATCCGTGACCCGCATGTTACCCAGCGTTGGCAGCACGTCACGTTCAATGCGCAGACTCTGCTTGAGGTGAGTCCGCTCTGTTACACGGTCTTTCCGCAATCGCTGCCACTCAGCGAGCACGGCGCTGAATTTGTTCATTTCAGCCCGCTGCTCTGACCTCATGTGTTCCTGCTTGGCCCTCGCAGGGTCGTTACCCGCCGCCACACTTCGGCGGGCATCTATCGCCAAGTCCCGCGCCTCAGCCAGCGAGATGGCGGGATAGTCGCCCATCGTCAATTTTTTCTCTTTGTTAACAAAGCGATACTTGTAACACCACACCTTACGCCCGGACGGACGCACCTCAACATACAATCCGTATCCATCGTAAACCTTGTACGGTTTACCCCTTGGAGCCGCGCCCCGCAAGGCTTTGTCGGTTAATTTCATGGTCATTTTTCCTGTTTAAAAATCATAGCAAGCCCCACTTTGTTAAAACCAAGCCCCCAATCAAGCCCCACTTCAAGCCCCACTTTTAACGAAACTGTATGAAACGCTATAAAACCGCATCGAACAAAGCAGGCTTATAAAACAGAGGGTTAGGGGTGATTTTAAAACCGTATGAAACGCTATAAAACAGTAGATTAGATATGCGTCCGGTATCCAGACCCCGTCTTCCTTGAGGGTAAGCGTGGTCTTTTCCCCAGCCCCCAAACTGCCCCCGGTGAAGTTGCGTTTCATCAGGAAGAAAATGGCGTCGATGCCGTGCGGTTCGCTGACCACGTGCACGCGCTGGCCGGGTGTCCAGGGATGACCGTTCGGGGCGCGCAGCCCGCGCACGGCGACAGTGAGCGTAAAGCCCGCCAGACGTGCATCGGCCTGTGCCTTACGGGCGCGGAACTCCACTTCCTGCTGACTCTGCGCATCGTGAGTGACGATGATTTTTGGGCGATAGAGCGCAATTTGCGAGTCGGAGACCGAGGCGCGCATGGCATTCTGTCCGTCCTCGTCGCCGCTACCGTGTTGCTGGGCCAGGACTGTAGTCTGGGAATAACGGCGGGCGATGGACTCATCCTGCGTGATGCTCAGAATGTTGTTGCCCTGGCCGCTGTAGTTCATCACCAGTGTCCCGACCGGGGGCGTGGTGTAATCCGGGCCACCGATCACCAACGTGCCGTCCGGGTCCGTCCAGGGCCACAGACCGCTAGCTTCTGCTGCCTGGGTCAATGCCTCCCAGGCAGTCATGCCTGGCTCAATACTGGTTTTGGCGCTGGTCAGTGGCTTGGTGGCCGCGATACGGATATTGGTGATACCGAACGGCTTCACGATTTTGGCGATCACTTCCTGCAGCGTCATCTCGCAGGCGGTAAATATCGGCGCGGAACAGTCAACCAATACGGCATTGGCATCACGGCCTGACATCAGCAGCAGGTGTTGATTTTGCTGGATACCGTGGCGCAATGTATCCATGCGGCCGGTCATGATGGTGTCCTGGCCAACCTTGAGCAGCACCCGCACACCAGCCTTGATACCCGCCGGCATCTTGCCGGCCGGAAAGCCCAGCGTCACCATCCAGCCATCGGCAGGCGTGAGCAAATCGGCATCGACCTCGTAGCGTTGCCAGTCGTCATGCATCGCGTTGCCGATAAGCAGCGCCAACTTGTCGCGCGGCGCAGATTGCTTGGCGGCCGTGTTGCCGGCAGAGGGGTTATTTGGCGTAGGCATAGAGCACCATTCCTTGCGTGATGTGATTCGGGCTGCTCAGGTCGGGGTTGAGGCGCAGCAATTCATCGGCGCGGCTGTAATCGCCGTACCAGAAGTGCGCCAGTAGATGGAGATTGCAATCGCTGTCCACTGTGCGCTGAATCAGCGGCGGTTCGGCCAGGATGACGGCCTGCGCCAGCGCCTGCAGCTGTAGCGCCAGGGTTTTCAGCGTCTCGACGATGACCGCATTGTCGCTGGTATCGGCGGTAGTATTACTGTTGAGGACACTCTCCTGTTGTACCAGAATCTCACGGGTGCGTTCAGCGTCGATGGCGTCCTGGATAGTGCTGCGCACGTCGGCCAGAATATCGCTGACCTGATCGCTGGAAAGCGTCGGGGTGATCAGCTCATTACCGAGGATCATGCCGGCGATACTGCCCAACTCAGTAATAACTGTGAGACGAGTGGTCTCGGTGATCGCCTGCAGATCTTCATCCGGCATCACTGTGGTGGTGGCCATCGTCGGGACGGTGATGACGTTGTTGCTGTTCTCGGAAACTCCTTGGCGGGCGCGTTGCGCCGGCATGGCAATAACACTGCCGCCCATACCGGTCAGCGAGCGCCAGTCAGAGGTGATGCGGTTGCCGGTGAAGGACAGCGTATTGCTGTAGGTATTCAGCTGCCCCTTGAGGTCGCTGACGAACTGGCCAGGCATATCCAGATAATCCAATCCGGACATCGCAATGCCGTTAATCTGAGCAGACAAACTCTGGATCATAAACTCAGCGGTATTGACCAGGTTGCGGTAGCGCTCCATGGTGTACTGCGCTTTCTGCAGTTCGGCCATCATTTTATTCCAGGCCGCCAGCGCAGCATCCAGCAGGCTGTCGGTGTTCAAATCAATCGCATCAGCCTGCTGGGTGGGGTACTGCCTGCTGAAAAACTGCTGGTCCGGGGCCGACTCGACAAACACCAGCTCAACATGGGCGCAGTCCACATAGTCAGCGCGGTGGAAGATGCCGCATTCAAGTAACTGCACCTTGGGATAAGAGCCGAATACCGGGTGGATCAGCTCACCGCTGCC
>NZ_JVEL01000612.1:0-704 GCF_001076875.1 Serratia sp. 506_PEND | reverse complement strand
GCACGGATAGCGGTTGTCGCGCGCGCATCCACAGCCCATAATCCCCCCTGCAATCATCATCATGCTAATCATACCTTGGGAGGTAACGACCGTGAGTCAGCGAAAATACCTGACACAGACGGAAGTGGGGCGTCTGCTCGAATCGGCAAAACGACAGAAGGGCAACCCGGAACGGGACTACTGCCTGATATACATGAGCTTCGTGCACGGCTTTCGCGTCACCGAAGCCTGCCGCCTGCGCCTGTCCGACCTGGACCTGCAGGAAGGCGGGCTGTTCATCCGCCGCATGAAGAACGGCTTCAGTACCCGCCACCCGCTGCTGCACAATGAAATCCTCGCCATCCAGGCGTGGCTGGCGGTGCGGGCAACGATGAAGGGCGCGCAGAGCGACTGGCTGTTCCTGTCGCGCCAGGGCGGACCGCTGACGCGCCAGCGTATCTACCAGGTCATCAGCGACCTGGGGCGGGCGGCGGCCATCGTGGTCGACCCGCACCCGCACATGCTGCGCCACGCCTGCGGGTTTGCGCTGGCGGACCGGGGGGTGGACACGCGGCTGATACAGGACTACCTGGGGCACCGCAACATCCGCCACACGGTGCGGTACACCGCCAGCAATGCGGCGCGTTTTCGGGATGTGTGGCAGTTACGGGAAGGGCGAGAAGTTTTACAGTTAGGACCAAACTGTCAAACAGTGTAAATGCCGA
>NZ_JVEL01000611.1:16904-24055 GCF_001076875.1 Serratia sp. 506_PEND | reverse complement strand
CGTTGGTCCAGGTGTAGTTGCCGTGGGTCGCGCCGTCGGTGTCTTCTTCGAAGTCAAACTCGTCCACCGGGTTGGTGCGGATGCCGTACGGCAGGCGCGCCAGGAAGCGCGGCATCACCAGCCCCAGGTAGCGCGCGTCTTCCGACTCACGCAGGCTGCGCCAGGCGGCGTACTCGGTGTTCTGGAAAATCTTGGTCAGATCGCGCGGGTTGGAGAGCTCCTGCCAGGACTCCATCTGCATCACGCTCGGCGCGGTGCCGGCGATGAACGGGCAGTGCGAGGCGGCGCCGATCTTGGCCATTTCGCCCAGCAGCTCCACGTCCTGCGGGCTGTGATCGAAGTAGTAGTCGCCCACCAGGCAGCCGAACGGTTCGCCGCCGAACTGGCCATACTCTTCTTCGTAGACTTTCTTGAAGATCGGGCTCTGATCCCAGCCCACGCCTTTATAGCGCTTCAGCGTGCGACCCAGCTCCTGCTTGGAAATGCTCATGAAGCGGATCTTCAGCATCTCGTCGGTTTCAGAGTTGTTGACCAGGTAGTGCAGGCCGTGCCACGCGCCTTCCAGCTTCTGGAAATCGTCGTGGTGAATGATCTGGTTGATCTGCTGCGACAGCTTTTCGTCGATTTCCGCGATCAGCGCCTGGATGGTGCGGTAGGCGTCGGAAGAAACGGTGACGGTATTTTCCAGCGCCTGCTGCGCCAGGGTTTTCACCGCGTTCTCGACTGCTTCTTTGGCCTGGTCGGTCTTTGGCCGGAACTCTTTGTTCAACAGCGCGCTGAATTCATCGCTGGAAAAAGTCTCGGTGGTTTGCAACGCATTCTGTTGCTGAGGCGAGTTGCTCATCGATTAATCCTCACGCTCGTTGTTGTCATCGTTAACCGCCGGCTTCGGCGCGTCGGTCAGGGATTGCAGCAGCGCCGGGTTTTGCAGGATCTTGGAGATCAGCTCTTCGGCGCCGTTCTTGCCGTCCATGTAGGACAGCAGGTTGGAAAGCTGGGTGCGGGCGTCCAGCAGATTGTCCAGCGCGTCGACCTTGCGGGCGATAGCGGCGGGGGAGAAGTCTTCCATGCTTTCGAAGGTCAGATCGATGTTCAGCTTGCCTTCGCCGGTCAGGGTGTTGTCGACCTGATAAGCGACGCGCGGCTTCAGCGATTTCATGCGCTCGTCGAAGTTGTCGACGTCGATTTCCATGAACTTACGCTCCTCCACGCTGGCTTGCGGATCGACCGCTTTCCCCACCAGATCCGCCATCACGCCCATCACGAACGGCAGCTGGATTTTGCGCTCTGCGCCATAAATTTCGACATCGTATTCAATCTGTACGCGCGGCGCGCGGTTGCGGGCGATGAATTTCTGCCCGCTGCGGGATTTCGAGTTTGACATGATTTACTCCATCTAATGGCGATTGGGAACGCGCCTCGTCCGGCTGGGAGAGTCAGGTTCTGATTCGGGTCTGCGCAGGGGCAGACGGTATCGGGTGTCGTTAAGAGAACAAAAGTCGGCGGCTAGCTGTTCTCCTCGTGGTCGGGGCGACCGAGAATGGTCTCCAGTTGGTTAAGCCCATCGGGCGCCAAATCGCGGACGATTTGCATAAAGTCCAGCGTAATCAGTCGCTGTACCCGATCGATCATCAGCGGCGCCGGGTGGCTTGGCTCATGAAGACGAAAATAGTTTTTCACCTTGTCCAGCATTAGCTGGGCGTCATCGCGCGACTGGATCTGCGCGCTGCGCCAGTTGAGCGGGGCAGAGGCGCTCTGCACGGCTGCCGGTGGCTGCTCAGCGGCGGTTTCCTGTGTGGCGTCCGCTTCGGTGGCGGCCGGGGCCTCGCTCTGGCCGGCGAGCGCCACCAGAGAAAACACCTTGGTCAGCGCGCTCATTTCCGGCAGCGCGCTTTCCCCCAGATGGCGGGTCACTTCGCTGCGGATGGCGCTCAGGGTGTTGGCGATGCGCGTCACCAAGGCGCCCTCGGGGCGATCCTGCTGCGCCAGTTCATCCTGCAGCCGCGCGCGGCCACCGGGAAAGTTGGGGCACTCCTGCTTGCTGCCGTCGAGCAGGGCGCCGGCATCGCGCAGCGAGATTTCTCCGGCGGCGCTTTTCAGCAGCGGGGCGGCGCGCACGCTGGCGGCCAGCGCGGCCTTGTCGCCAAGGTCGGCCAGCGCGTTGATGCGAAACAGCGGGTCGGCTTCCCCATCGAACTCCAGCGGCGGCTGCAGGGTGTCCCAGTAACGGGTCATCGACTGGTGGACCAGCGTCAGCCCGTCGGCGTAGCCCGGCAACCCGCGCAGCTGGGTCCAGGCGCGGGTGAGATACAGCATGACGCGCAGGTCTTTGGTGCGCGTCAGCAGCGAGGTCGCGAGGCGCTCGACCTGCACCCAGTCCGGCGCTTCTTCCGGAATGATGGTGCTGCCGAACTGTTGTTCGGCCTTGCCGGTGGCGGCTTGTTCCATCGCCAGAAAGTCGGCGTCGTATTCCAGGTTGTCGCCGCAGGGATTGTCCGCGCCAACCGGGGCCAGCAGGGTATCGGTATCGATAGCCATAAAATTTCCTTCAACGAACGATGTTAATCAAACATTTGCGGGTACTGGCCGCCACGGCCAGGGCGCGCCCAGCCGTTGGGCTCGAACAGCAGTGAAAACAGCTGCACGGTGAGGTTGCCGCTGTGCACGTGGGTGTAGAGCGGGTGTCCGTCTGCCTGATTGGTCCACCAGAAGCTGGTGTACTGCGCCGGATCGAAGCAGTCGGCGGCCTGTTGCCAGCCGAGGCCCGGCACGTCCGGATGCTGGAAACCGATAATCGACAATATTTCGGAATCCGCTTCCGCCGGCGGGCTGGGCAGCACCGGGATCGCCTGCAGCGCGCGGTCGATCTGCTCGGCGGAGAAACCGTTGCGCACGCCGTTCAGCAGGGTATGACCGAGCTGTTGGTACCAACTCGCCGCCATGTTCAACTGTTGCGATCGCCAATCCTGCTGGCTGAACAGGCGCAGCGCGCAGATCGGGTAGCGCCGCCCGACGCGGTCGCGCGCCGGCAACAGGCAGCCCATCTGCACGTACTGGCTGCCGAGCGTGGCGGGGATCACGAAGTTCCACACCGGCGCGTTGCTGAATGGGTGATCGTTAGGCCCTTGCGCATCGCGCTGCAAATTCACCAGCCCGTTATGGAACCAGTGGGCCCAGTTGTTGACCACCGGATCGGGCAAGCGGCGTTGCAGGAAATCGCCGGCGGAGGGGAGTTTGCCGTACCAGCCAATGCTCGTCGGGGCGCTTGAATCAGTGCTCATGGTCATGTCCTTTCGGGGCTACGGGCACGAGAAGGCCGGCAGTTGGAACGGATTGCGGATGCTGTTGGGCGTAAACTCCAGCGTGACGCGGTGGCCGTCGAGATTGAAGGTCGCCTGACGGCCGAGGCCGGCGGTGCCCGACGATTGCGCCATGTCCACCAGACGATTCAGCGCCCACGGCCCGCTGGTCACCAGACTGGCCGTGGTGCCGTTGGCCAGCGCCAGCTGCAGATGCACCTGGTTGGTATTGCGGGTGCCCGGCCAACTGACCACCAGCGGCACCTGTGGGCCGTGGCTGTATTTGAACAGCTGCCCGTCGATATCCAGCGTCAGGTTGAGGATGTCGTTATCCATCCGCACCGGCCGCACGGTCACGCGGTAAGAGGGCGTCGCGGTGCCGTTGGCGAAAAAGGCGTCGCGGATGCGCTGCGCCTGCTGGAACGAGCGCAGGATGCCTTCGCCGCCGGGCAGCGTCTTGCCGTCCACGCCGGGGGTGAAACGCCAGTTGGCGCGGGTGGTGTCGACCTTGCCCTGCAGGTTGTCGCGGAAGAAGCTGTCCATCAGCCCGCTGTTCGGTGCGAACATGCGCGCCAGATCGTCCGGCGTCACTTCCTGGCGCGCCCGGGCCACCAGCGGATAACGCCCGGCGATCGCCTGGCGGCAGAAGCTGCCGACCTCGAAGCTGATGCGTTTTTTCACGTTCTCCATCTCTTTGCGCTGGGTGTCGCTGCTGGCGCCGATCGCCAGCGACAGCAGCATCTGTTTGAACGGCACCGGCAAGCGGCCGGACTCGGCCTGCAGGCGCGGGATGATGTCGCTCGGCGGCGCTGACATGCCGCTGTTGGCCGCGCCCTGAACCGCCGTCAGATAGCTGTACAGCTCATCGACCTGCTTCAGCACGCTGTCGAAAGGTATCGCCTTATTGCCTTCGCCCTGGCTTTGCGCCAGCTCCAGCAGCGGCGCGAAGTGCGCCATCACCAGCTGTTCCGGCTGGGCCGACACGTCGCCGTCGGCGTTGGCCGGCCGGTTGGTGAACAGCGCCTCCAGCGTGCGGTTGGCGTTTTGGTTCAGCCTGTCTTCGGTTTTGGCCAGCAGCGAGCGGGAGTCGGCGTCGCTTTTCTCGTCGCGCAGGGTGACGTTTTTGCTGACGTTGACCAGCAGGTTACGCATCGGCGACGGGTTGCCTGACAGCAGGCGCGCGCTGCTGATGCGTTGGGTCAGGTTGCCGATGTTGGCCAGTTGGATATCCCCCAGCAGCTCATCCCAGGCGCTGATGAAATCCTGCATGTACAGCTGGCGGATGGTCTTGGTCAAATCGGCGCTCTTCTGCTCCGGCGTCTGGCTGTTCAACACCCAGACGTCTTCCTTGCGCAGGGTATCGGTCACCGGATCGATGTTGTCGTTGAACGCTTTCCAGTACCCTTGTGAGGTGAACAGGCCCGGCACGCCGTCGGTGACCGGTTTGCCGCTTTTGCGGCTGAACGCCAGCTCGGTTTGCGGGCCGGCCAAATCGACCAGGCTGACCGGCTTGATGTCGGTCTGTTTCAGCAGCAGGCGCTTGAGGCGGCCATAGACGCGCTGCGACAGCGGCGCCCGGTTGATGGCGGCCTGCGCCTGCGCCACCAGCTGTTCGTCTTTGGCGTAGGGCGAGGCCTGGATCTGCGCATCCAGCAGTTGGCTCAGGTGCCATTCGATCTGTTGCAGCTGTTTTTGGGTGCTGCCCTGCGGCAGGTTGCGCTGCAGGTTGAGCATCACCCAGGCGCGCAGGAATTTGCCGTCGTACTGCTTCGGCAGATACAGCATCTGGTAGGCCTTCAATGCTTCATAGCTGAAGTCCGCGTCGCCGTGGTTATCGTTGCGCAGCGTGGTGGCGATCTGTTGCGCCACCTGCGGCAGCAGCAGCTCTTTCAGCGCTTTTTGGTACAGGGCATTGCCGGCGTCACCGACCTGATCGCCGCGGAACAGCCCCATGCGGTAGGTGAACGGCGGATCGTCCAGCGAAAAGTTCTGGCTGTCCGGCAGGTGCAGCAGGCTGTTGAGGAACGGCAGCAGCGAGAACATGTCGCCGTTGCCCACCTGCGTCAGGCTTTGCCCCTGGCGCTCGACGCCGGGCACCTTGGCGGCCACTTCCGCCAGATAGGCCTTGTTGTTGCCGTAGCTGGTGAACCAGAGCATCGCCAGCACCGCCAGGATCACCGCCAGCGCGATGTACCCCGCCCAGTGCAGGGCGCGATTGCGGTATTCCCACCAGCGGTTGCTGCCCGCCAGCCCGGATTCCTGGAAGACCACCGATTCCAGCGTCTCTTTCAGGAAGAAGCTCTGGCCCTTGGCCGCCGGGATTGGCGTTTCCTGGCCCACGCTGTCCCAGGCGGTGTTGGCCTGCGCCCCTGAGTTTGCCGTTGGCAGCTGCAGGTAACGGTTCAGCTCGCCCATCACTCGGTCGAACGGCAGGCCTTCCTGGGTGCCGCTGGTGAAATAGATGCCGCGCGGGGTAAAGCGGGTTTCAAAACTGGAGGTGGCGAACACCTGATCCAGATAGTGGCTCAGCAGCGGGCGCAGCGCGGCGAATTCCTGCGGGAACAGGTAGCTTTCGGCGCGCTGGCGCGCGTCGTGTTCCATCAGCAGCGTATCCGGCAGCGCCGCGTCCAACCGCTGTTGCAACAGGGCGTAGTGCTGTTCGAAGGCGGCGTTCAGGTTGAAGTCCGGCTGCCGCGAGCGCTCGTAAGGGAAGGTGAACCCCCAGATCTGGTCGCGCTGCGCTTTGTCGAAGCTGCCGAAATAGGCCATAAAGCCGTTGAGCAGGTCGGTTTTGGTCACCAGCACATAGACCGGGAAGTGAATGCCCAGCTGTTCATGCAGTTCGATCAGGCGTTTGCGCAGCGCGCTGGCCTGGGCGGCGCGCGCTTCGGCGCTGTCGCTCAGCAGATCGGCGACGCTGATGGTGACCATCACGCCGTTGATTGGCTGGCGGGTGCGATATTTTTTCAGCAGCGCGACGAAGCTTTGCCATTCGCCGGCGTCTTCTTCGCGCTGGCTTTCCTGGGTGGTGTAGCGGCCGGCGGTGTCGAGCAGCACGGCGTCGTTGGTAAACCACCAGTCGCAGTTGCGGGTGCCGCCCACGCCGCGCAGCGCGGATTTGCCGAAGCGATCCGCCAGCGGGAAGTGCAGGCCGGAATTGACCAGCGCGGTGGTTTTGCCGGCGCCGGGCGCGCCGATGATCACATACCACGGCAGCTGGTACAGGTATTGGCGGCTAAAGCGGGTCATCCAGCGGTGTTTGCCGTCGCCCTGGCCCGGTGCGAAGCGCGCCTTTTTCAGCAGCTGCGCCGCTTCGTCGAAGCGCTGCGCCAACTGATCGTCTTGTTTAACCTCGGGCTTGCCGTCTTCCGCCGGCACCGTTTCGGCGGCGCGCAGGTTGCTCAGCAGGCGGCTGTTGAACCAGGCGCTGTAGAGGCGCGGGATCAGGCGGCACAGGAACCAGATCAGGTAGATGACGCCAATGGCGATCTGGCGGTTGAGTTCCGGCTCCAGCGGGCGATAGTCGCCGATGGCCACCAGCGGGCCGATCATCCAGATGATGAACGCCAGCGCGGTAATGCCGACAAAGCCCCACAGCAGGCGGCTGGTGATGATGGAGAATAACGTACTGAGCATTACTTTCCGGTTCCTTGCGGCAAGCCGTTGATTTCCGCCTGGGTGTTTTCCGGGGCGACCAACAGCGTAATTTCTACCCGGCGGTTCAACGCGCGGTTCACTTTGTTATCGTTCGGCGCGACGGGGTTGCTCTCGCCGCGGCCCTCGGCCTTGACCCGCTGCGGGTTGGCGAGGTGTTTTTGCAAGCGGGCGCTGACCGCTTCGGCGCGCGCCAGC
>NZ_JVEL01000611.1:0-16893 GCF_001076875.1 Serratia sp. 506_PEND | reverse complement strand
GGCGCTGCGGATCGGCACGTTGTCGCTGTAGCCGGTGACCAGGATCTTGCCGCTGACGCCGTTCATGGCGGCGGCGATGCGGTCGATGACCGGGATATAGTTGGCGCGCACCGTGGTGGCGGCGGAGTCGAACAGCCCGTCGCCTTTCAGGATCACCACGCTTTGCTGCGCTTCGTCGCGCACCACCACCAACCCTTCGGCGATCTCTTTGCGCAGGAAGCTTTTCAGGCTCAGCGTCGGCGGCGCAGCCGGCGCCGGGTTACCGATCGCCACCTGCGGCAGATTGGTTTGGTAAATCGCCGCCAGCACCGGGCTGGTGTTGTCGCCCAGCCGCCAGTTGAGGGCGATAAACAGCAGCGAAGCCAGGAAGCCGGTCAGCGCCACGCAGGCCCACAGCGGCACCAGCGGGCGCCACAGTTTTTGCTGTACCGGCAGATCCAGCGCATGAGGCGACAGGGGAGGGGCGTAGCCGCCGCGCACCGTCCGGATCAGCTGCAGCAGACGCTGTTTCATGGTTTCCAGCTGAGAACGGCCGTTTTCCATGACCCGGTAGCGGCCTTCAAAGCCCAGCAGCAGGCAATAATTGATCAGCTCCAGCAGGTTGATGTGCTCACGCGGGCTCTGCGACAGCTTGGCCAGCAGCTGGAAAAACTTTTCGCCGCCCCAGGTTTCGTTATGGAAGGTCACCAGTAGCCCGCTGCCGGACCACACGCTGTTGCTGCCCCACGGGGTCAGCGCCGCTGCTTCATCCAGCGCGGTGCACAGGCAATAACGCGCGCCGATGATCACTTCGTACGGCAGATTGGCGCGTTGGCCGCGGATCTCGAAACGGCGCATTTCGTCGATCAGCTGTTGGCGCAGCTGCGCCGGGTTGGCGTGCGTAGCCGACTGGCGGATCTGCGAAATGGCGTTCAGCAGCGGGTTGGCGGCGTCCACCAGCGGATTGGCCGCCGGCGCCATGCTATTTTCCTGAGTCATAGGTTACCGGTCCGTATGGCTGCGAATCGCCCAAAATTCCATGTCCAGCCCCGGGAACTCGCCGGCCAGGTGCAGGGCGAAGGCGCTGGATTTTTCCATCTGTTTCCACAGGTCGCCGCCTTTTTCCAGCTCGAAATAGGTGTAGCCGGCGTGATAGGGGATCTGACGCGGCGCGGCGGGCATGGTGCGCAGGCCGATGCCCGGCAGCTGCAGCTGCACCAGATCGCGGATGCGCGTGACCGGGGCGATCTTCATCTGCGCCGGGAAGTGGGTCAGCAACACCTCGGCGGCCACGTCGGCGCGCACCGCCAACACGAAGCCGAAGTCGCGCATCATTTTGGCGTCCTGCACGGTGGCGACGTTCAGCCCGTGGGATCGTTCGACCAGCGTCAGCTGAATGGCGTTGTCTTCCAGCACCACCGACAATCCTTGACGCAGCAACAGCATCAGCTTGCCGAAGCACAGCGCCAGGTTGTCGTGGTCGTACACCGGCAGGCGGCCTTCCGGGGTGCGCTGCGCCGAGAAGCTGGCGAGCTCGGTGGCGAACTGCAGCCAATCGGCGAACAGGCGTTCCGGGTGCAGATGGTCGAGGTGATAGGCATGGCTCACCTGGCCAAGATGGCGGTTGATCAGCTGCAGCAGCATGAAATCGACCATTTCGGAACTGCCGCCGCGCCCCGGCTGCAGCAGGCGCTGGCTCATCTGCTGGCTGCGCTGCTGCAGCAGGCCCTGCAGATCGTTGATGAAGGTTTTCAGTACCGGATTGCCCTGGCAGTTCAGCATCGGCGGGATTTGCGCCGTATCAAGACGCAGACTGTTGTCGCCGCGCTTTTCCAGCACGCGGGTAACGCCGAGCGCCGTCCATTCGGCGTTGAGTTCACTCTCCAGCATCAGCCGCAGGCGCAGGCGGCCAAATTGCAGCGCCGCGCTGCCCACCGAGACGGCATTAAGATCGTCGACTTCGTTCTCGTAAGCCAGATAGCGCGCCAGCGCCTCCGGGCTTTCCTGAAAGATCACGTCTTCACGCCCTGCGCGGTAAGTCGGCAGGGCCAGCACCACGTTTTCACCGGTCTTGTTTTCGGCGATGCTCAGCGGCGCGGGCGCCTGCTGGGCGCCGGCAAAGCGAAACGGCGTGCCGTCCGGCATGATGCCGCTGGCGGCGTTGAGCGCAATTTTGCCCTGGCGCAGCAGCGTTTGGTCCAGATCCAGGGTGAGGAACCCCCAGAAACAGCCGCTGTGGGCCTGACCCCAGTTGCGCATATAGCCTTCGAGATAGTTTTCCGCCTGCTGGAAATGGTGAGGGCGCAAAAACATCCCCTCAGTCCAGACAACCTTATGAGCATCTTTCATCATCACACCTATAGTTACTTCGCTTCAGCGCAGCGGTAGGTCAGTCGACCTTTTTTACGGGACGCAGGCCATTCACGCCCGCGACGATATGCGCTTCCAGCTCATCCGGCGAGAATTGCCATACCTTGTAGAAATTGGTTTCGGTGGGCTCCGGCAGCGGCAGCGAAATGCGCCAGGTCTTGCCGTCCAGGTTTTGATACTCGGCGATTACGCCGATGTAACGTGCGTCCAACGCGCTTTGCCCGCCGAGCGTCTTGCCGGTCTGGCCCGGCGTCAGGAAGAACTGATCGCTGTCCAGCAGGCTATTGCCGAGCACGCTTTTGGCGTCGTTTTGCAGACTGAAGAAGTCGGCATCCATGAATTCCGCATCCGAACGCAGCAGCAGCACGCGAATTTTTATCGGCGCCGGTTGCGCGCCGGCGGCGGCGTTGACCTGGCGATCGGCATCGAACACCAGGCTGTAGCGCGACGGCACGCTTTTGGCGGAAGACATGCAACCGCCGAGCGCCAACGCGCCCAGCAGCAGAAACAGCATCCCGCACCAGCGGGAAGCGATAGGGGTCGTCATCATGGGAATCTCGTCGCCCGCAGGCGTACTGACTACTGGAGGATCCAGGTGGCTGAGCCGGCGTTTTTACACGCCTTGCTGTCGCCGCCGACTTTGACGCAGTCCTGTTTGGCGGCGCGCGCGCGGCGCGGCAGATCTTTGCGCAGCGTCGATTTGTAGCGCGCTTCCGGCACGCCGGCGTTGGCCTGGATATAACCCACCAGATCGCCGCCGCGGATGGCGGAGATCGCCAGCCAATTGTTTTCCACTTCGCCCAGCGCGTAGAACGCGGCGGCGTTGTCCAGGCTGCCGACGGCGGTGCCGGTATAATCGGGGCTGCTCATGATGCTGGCGGCGTACAGGCTGCGGTATTCCTCACCGATCGGTTTGAACTGTTTCGGCGTGCTTACCGCGGCGCGGTGCTTTAGCGTGACGCCATTGACTTCACTGCTGACGATGGCGTCGTTATTGAGCGCCGGCGGCGGTGGCGGAGGGGTGGAGCAACCGGCAAGCGTCAGGGCGGTCAGCAGCGTCAGGGTAATCCGTGTTTTCACAATATCCTCTTCTTCTTGATTGAATGGCTGTGTAATAAGGCGCCGTCATCAGGGCGCAAGCAGCAACACTTTTAATTGGCTCGGCACGATGCGCATGCCGAGCGCGTTGGTGGAATTCTGCAGGCTGAGGCTGGTCAGCCGGGTGGCCGGGGTGCCTTTGAGCAGCACGGTAAAGGCGCCGGTCAGGTGGCGGGACGGCCCCATCACCGTCCCGGAAGCGACCCCGGTGGCCACGCCGGGGTTGTCGCCGTTGGTCAGCGGCGTCACCGTCGCCATGTTGTGCGCCGGGGTGCCGACGAACAGAATATTGAATGCGTTCGGGATGGCGGTCGGCGCGAGGGCGATATCCGGGTAGGGCACGGGCACCGGCGCCGGGCTTGGCGTCAGACAGACGTCGGGAAACGCCAGGTCCACGCCGATCATTTGGCTGTTGGCAAACATAAAAGGCCTCCGCAGGTTATCCGACGTGGATTTGTTCCGAATCCAGCTTGGTGATGTCTTTCGAGGTAATCAGCGTGTTGCGGGCATGAATGCGGGCATAATCTTCCGCCTGGTAATCCAGCTGCCCGGCGCGCACGTGCTCGGTCTGGCGCACTTTGCGGAACAGCGAATGGCTGATCTGGCTGACTGAATGCCACAGCGACTCGCAGCGTTTGCCGACCAGGCGGCTGAGGCTGACGAAGGCCGACAGCTCTTCGCCGCTGTATTTCATCTTGTCGACGTGGCAGTCGCCGCTGTTCGCCTGCAGCGTCATGGCGTCGCCGCTCAGGTTCAGCGCCTGCGCGCCATGCAGCGACAGCGAACCGTTCGGCGTTTCAATGTGCAGATCGCCTGCGACGCAGAGCCGCGCTGCGTTTTGCGGTTCCGCGCGCTCGAGGACAGCGATCGCCCACAGCTGGTGGCCGCAGCCGGCGACCAGCACGTTATCGCCGAGGGCCGGCGTCAGCAGGCAGCTCGCCGCCCGGCGGCAATGCCAGCCGCGGCCTTCGCACTCCACCACCAGGCTGCCGTCCGGCAACAGGTTGACGACCTGGCCGGCGGCCTGCTGGGGCGGTGCGATGTTGACGGCGCGAGTTGTGTTGGCAACGCTCATGGTGATCCCCTCGTGAAGTGGTCAATGCATTCAGATTCGGCTCTGGCGCTGTGCGCTCCAGGTTTCAGCGGCGTACAGCTCTTCGTCGCTCTCGAGAATGCCGCTGCGATCGCCCCAGCGCGTTTGCTGCTGGTGGGCGCGGTGCATGCGGGTGCGCATAAAACGCGCGCGCCGGAAATCGGCGGCGCCGATGTCGGCGTAACAGAAGTCGGCGTAGGTCAGGTCGCTGTCGCTGAAATCACAGCGCGCCGCGCGGCTGCGCTGGAACACGCATTGATACAGGCGCGCCTGGCTAAAGTTGGCGGCGTCCAGCGTCGCTTCGCTGAAGATCGCCTGATCGAACTGCCCGCTGCGGCACTGCGCGTGGGTCAGATTGGCTTCCAGCCACAGTGACTGCTGCGCTTGCACACCCGTCAGGTTGGCGCGCCGCAGCGAAGCGCCCTTGAAGTTGCTTTGGCGCAACGTCGCCTGGCTGAAATCGACGTCGTCCAGTTGGTTATCGGTAAACTGGCAGGCGATGAGACGCTGCCCGGCGTAACTTTTGCCGCGGTGGTCACATTCGAAAAACGTGACGCGGTCGAAATCAACCCCTTCAAACCTTGTTTCACAGAGATTTAATCGAAAGAATGTGACAAGTGACAGCCTCGTATGGCTTAAATCTGCGCCGTCGAGCGGGCTTTCGTAAAAGGTGGTGCGATCGTGCTGAGTGGCGGAAAAATTCGCGCCGGCCAATTGGCATGACATCCAGTGGCTTTGGTTGAGCGACAGCCGGCTGAAGTCGCTCTGTTCAAGCCGGCAGTCGTTGAACATCGTCAGTTCGATATGGCTCTCGCTGAAGCGGCCGCCCGCCATGACGCACTGATTGAAGGCCGTTTGCTTCAGGTTCGCCCGCGCAAATTGAGCGTGTTCGAGCCGGCAATCGCTGAAGACGCTGTCGCGCAGATCGCAATCGGAGAAGTTCACGCCGTTCAGGTTCAGTTCGTTGAACATGCCGCCGGCCAAATCCATACCGGCGAATGACAGGCCGTGCAAATCCTCACCGGCAATCAGCTCGCCGCGTTTCACGCGCTGGCGTATCTGCTCAGGTTTTGACGTCATACTTCCTTCCCGTTATGGCGAGGCAATGTTTTCACCCTGGCGGTATAGGCACCGTCGAGCCGGGTCGCCTGATCCACTTGCGACTGCGACAAATCGGCCCGGAACAGATTGGCGCCCTGCAGGTCGGCGCCTGACAGCACGCATTTTTGCAGGATCGCCGCGATGAAATTGGCGTCGCGCAGGTTGGCCTGGGACAGATCGCAGCGAATGAACAGGCTGCCGCTGCCGTTGGCCTGACGGAAATCGGCCTCGTTCAGCCGGGTTTCCGACAGGTCGCAGTTGTCGAGGCGCGCGCGGTTGAAATTCGCCCGCTGCAACGGCATCTGGCGCAAATTGCACTGGTTCAGCGTCGCGTCGCTGAAATCCGCCTGCGGCAACAGCGTCTTGGCCGCGAAGGCGCAGGCGGTGAGGCGTGCGGCGCGGAAGCTGAGGCTTTGCGTCTCGGTATCAACCCAGGCGCAGCTCTCTAGCCGCGCCCGATCGAAGTTCACCGCCAGCAGCCGGCATTTGACGAAGCTGACTTTGTCGAGCCGGGCGTGGCTGAATGTCAGCTGCTCCAGTTGCAGCTCCATCAGCGTAATGTTGGCCAGCGTGGCGCGGTTGAAGTCACACTGCCCGAGCAGGGTTTCGTATCCCAGCAAGTCGCGTAACGACGCCATCGTGAAATCGCAGCGTTGAAACAACGTTTGCTGAATGTTGGTTTCGTGCAACCGCGCGCCGCCGAAATCCGTCGCTTCGCATTTCGCCAGGGCCAAGGAGGCGTGGCTCAAATCGGCCTGCTGTAAGACGGCGCCGCTGAGATCGGCGCGCGCCAACATCGCCTCGCGAAGATCGCAACCCACCAATTGGGTTTGGCGCAGATCGGCGTTTTCCAGCAAAGCGCCGCGCAAGTTAGCCTGGCAGAGATCCATGCCGGACAGATCGGCGCCGGTGAGATCAAGACCGCTGAGATCCTTATCGCGCAGCATGGCGGCGGCGACGCGTTGGCGAATGATTTGCGCCAGATCGCCACGCAAACGCAGTGCAGGGCTTTGCGCCTGCGCCGACATTAAATACATTTGATGCAGCGCGCGCTCGCTTTCCCCACGCTGTTTAGCGCTAAACGCGTCGGGATGGCGGCGCGCCTCCTGGAACAGCAGATCGCGTTGCTGCTGGTAGCTTTCCGCACCGGATGGCGGCACGTGATCCCCACCGGGGTTGAGCGGATCGATGCCCTCGGCTTGCGTCAGCTTGAGCATGTCCTGATACTGCGCCTCGGCCTGGTTTTCCAGGCGCTCGACGAATTCGGCGAGCTGGTCAAGCTTCGGCGGCGCCTCTTGCGACGGGCGCGGGAAAAGTTCATCGATGTCTTGCCCCTCGCGCAGCAGACGCTGGCGATGCTCTTCGCGTTGCTGGTGCTCGTAGGCGGCGATATTTTCCGCCATCGGGCTTTGCTGCGTCGGCGTTTCCGTATCCAGCCAGGCGCCGATGCACGCCTCCGGCAGCAACTCTTGTTCACGAAAAGCGTGCAGAGCACCCCGTTCTTTATCCAGCCGCTGGGCCAACACCTGCCGATAATGCGCGGTGGAGCGGGGCTCGCCTTCGGTTTCCAGGGCCGGCATCAGCTGCATCACGTCGGCGGCATCGTCTTCATTGATGCGTGTGCTGCCCTGATAAATCAGCAGCATCTGTTCCCGATGTGGGAAGAACCAGACGGTGGTGTGGCGCATCGCGATCTCATCGAAATGCGTTTCGCCGCCGCGCAGCCGGTTGATGAAACAGCGCGCGCGCCACGGCGGCAAATGCCCTTGCTGCACCGGTTCTGAAGGGTGCATGTTCCAAATCCGATAGGCGGCCCGGGGCGGCAAGCTGTCGCGTTGAGGAAACTGCTGATCGCTTTCCGCCATGTTGAACAGGCGCCAGTCGATATCGTTGGCGAAGCCGGGAAAGCCGTTTTTCAACCAGTCGGCGTCGTAGTTTTTGCCGATGCGGGAGAAGCGGCGCGGCCAGGTGATATCCAACGCGTCAAAGCTTGCCGGTTGCGCGCTTTGCCGAGAAGACGCAAGGCGCCCCTGCAGGGGTTCAACATTGGGTAGGCGATGGATGCGGCCTTGCGGAAATGTTTCTGGGGTGGCGCCGATGCCGTGCGGATTATCGGCGAACTGTGCACCGCCGTAAGCCCGGCGCCAGTCCAGACGCATCTCTGCAAAAGGGAGGGGAGTAGAGGGGCGATCGTTGATCCAATGGCGATCGCCGAAAACCACCAGCGTTTTTTCCAGCGAATCAAGCTGGATCTTCACGGCGCAAGCGGTTTTGTCTTGTTGATGATGGGTGTAGGCGTTGCCGGTGGCGAGAAACTCCGCGCAGGCTTTTGGGATAGCCAAATCGAGCACGCCGCCGCTCAACGTGAGTTCGTCGGCGGCCAACTGCCACAACTCCGGTTCGGGACGCAGGCGCGGGGCTGCCCCCATGTCGGCCAAGGCCAAAACGGAAACGCCCAGATGGTTTTGCCCTTGCCAAGAGAAGGGTCGATGAAGCGCGCTGAGGCGCAGAGGTTTTACGACTTTCATTGTGTGTGTAAAGCTTCCTGTGGATATCAGCCGGCAGCCAGGCTGCTTGCTCAAAAACAATCCGTTTTTCGGTTTAATAGATATCAGGCTATGTCACAACAGATGAAGAAAACGATGCGGCGTTCAGAGCCGATCGCCAATGCGGGGAGCGCCCCGCTTCGAAATGGATGATCAAGAGGACAGTGCGTTGTCCTTTCCGCTTATTCCACGAGCCAGCAGGACAGCCGCCACGGACAACGCCGCGGCGATCGCCTTGGCAAGCAATTGGCCGGCGCTCTCCAGGTGATAGGGCGCAAAGAAGCCGACGTCGGCGGTGCCCAGGATCAGCAGCGCGGCGAGCGCCGCAAAACAGGGCAGCTCTATCGCCAGCGCCAGGCGGCCGGTGGGCGCCGTACCCAGGTAACTCATCAAAAAGCCGGGAAAAATCAGCAATCCGATCAGTTCTGCGGGGGCATTCACCGCAGACATCACCTGCTGGTTGTATTTCAGGAGCGCCAGCATCAGCGCGACAAAGATCAGCAGCCGCAAAGGCAACGTGGCCGCTCGGTTGGCCGACAAAAAGGTTTTGCCGATCGCAGCGAGCAATACGCAGCCAACCAGGATGCCAAAGAAGGTAAACAGGATTTGTCCCCAGAGGCTGTCCTGCGTCGAAAAGGCAATGAACGTGCCCATCGTGACACTTCCTTATGCAAGGTGATTTCGCGAACTGATGAACGATAAGCTGTTTCGGATCGCGTGATTGAAGGGATGCTTTTCGCTCAAAGCCGGGAAAGCTCTTCGATCACCGCTTTTTTGGGATTCTTCGGATCGTACTTTATCGCGATGAAATGGCCCGGTTGATAACGCGGCAGATCCACGACGCTGATCGGGCCTTTCGCCACGGCCGTACGGTTTTTCCCGTCTTGGGCGATGTACTTGACTTCGACTTCGCAGACCGGCCGATTCCCGTCCCACAGGTTGGTCTGGCGAATGCTGACGATTTGCCCTGAGGCGGAAATACCGTTCTCCATCACGCTGAGGGAAGAACCGATATGTTTGAAATAACCCCAGATATCGACCGTGATGAATTTGAAAAAGCCCACCAGGCTGAGAATGGGAGCCAATAAAATCAAACCGATAACGGTGAAAACATTTTTGGCCTTCGACATGGGTGTCCCTTTACAAGAAGATCGCCAGCGCCTTGGTGCTCAATCGTAAGGCACCGTTGGTCACCAGCGCGCCAAGCTGCGTGAACGTCATGGGATCATTACTGAGCTTGAAATTGGTTTTGCTGATCGACAGCGGGTTGTGCGAAATATCGAGCATCGTGTGTTTCAGGCTGGCCCCTGTCAACGCAAGATTTGAACCGTAAAAGGCGAAGTTGGCCCCGGTCGCCACCCATTTCAAGCCGTGGCAGTTGTCTTTCCAGCTCGGTGTTTGCACCGATACGCCGTCGCTGCTGGTGATATTGATCGTTTTCGCTTTGATGGTCAGCGTGCCGGTGATCGTTGTGCTCTGATCGTTTTTGTAGGTCTCGGTGACATTCCCGGTTACGGTGGCGGTTTGGCCGCCGCCTTTAATCGTCAATTCCTGCCCGCCGGCGGAGATGGTGGTGTGCTGCCCGCCGGAAGTGATGTTGACCGTTTGCCCTTGTTTGATGGTGCTGGTTTGTTGCCCCTCGGTAATGTCGAGGGTCTGGTTGCCTTTGACCGTGACATGCTGGGTTTGCGTAATGTTTTGCGTCTGCGCGCCGTCGAGCTTGAAGGACTGATTGCCGGTGATGTCGATTTTATCGCCGCCGTCGATAATCGTCAGGTCGCGGCCGCCTTTGATGTTCACCGTCTGATGAGCGTTCAGGTTGGCGGTTTCCAGCCCATTGACCGTCGTGGTGCGTTTCGCTTTGTACAGGAACGTGGCGTCGCCGGTGACGGTGTCGTCCTGCTGGCGACCGATGATGGTGGTGCGACTGCCGTCAATATTGACGTTCTTGTCGTTTTCCACCGTCATGTTCATGTTGCGTTCGGCGTGCATATCGAAAGATTCGTTGCCGGGCGAGTCTTCCAGGAACAGGAAGCTGGCGTTGTCGACGCCGCCGCCTTTGCTGCGGCTCATAAAGCCCATTTTGGTGGCGTCGCCGGGCAGATCCCAAGGCGGCATGCTGTCTTCGTTGTAAACGCGGCCGGTGATGATGGGGCGATCCGGATCGCCATTGATAAAGTCGACCACCACTTCCTCACCCACGCGCGGGATCTGGATCCCGCCGTATTTCCAGCCGGCCCAGGCGCTGGAGACGCGCACCCAGCAGGAGCTGGTTTCGTTGCCGCTGCCGTGGCGATCCCAACGGAACTTGAGTTTCACCCGGCCATATTTATCGGTCCAGATGCTTTCGCCTTCCGGGCCCACCACTTCGGCAGTTTGCGGGCCATGGGTTTTCGGCCAGGGCGTGGTGCGCGCCGGGCGCCAATTGATGTCCGCCGGAACGACCTGAAATTCGGTTCGCTGCTCGCCGACGTCGTTATCGTTGCTGGCGTAGCTGTTTTCCTGCATGAAGTAATGCGCGCTGACCACCAGGTAGGCGCGGTTGTCTTCCATACGCGGCGCCTGGGTCAGTTGAAAACGGTAGCCGGGCGCAATGCCCTGCGAATTGCCTTCGCCGCTCATCTGCTCATGCTGCGCTTCGAACTCCTGTTGGCGAACCTTGACGTAAAACTGGCCATGGGCGTGATCGGTATAACGGCCGGGCCAGTCGAACACCTCGGCTTTGTCCTGCGCGAACGAGGCGGGATTTTGCCGGGCTTCCAGCAACCGCGCGCGCGGCTTGCGAAAATCGTAGTCATCCAGGCTATACAGGCTGGGCGTGATGGCGTCAGAAACGCTCCAGCTATTGATGCTGTCTTTGTTTTCCACCAGGCCGCCTTCCGCGAGCTGATAGGGAATGCTGGCGTAGCCGGCGAGTTCCTGATGCGCCGCCGGCGCGTCAGCCAGCACCAGCGTATGGCCGTCTTGCTGGTGCGTGAAATAGTAATAGATGCCTTCGTGTTCCATCAGACGGCTGATGAAATCGAAATCGCTCTCCTGGTACTGCACGCAGTACCCCCAGATACGGTAGTCGTAACTCAGGCGGTTATCGATTTTCACCTGATACTGCCCCAGCACCTGAGTCAGGATGTCGGGAACGGTCTTTTCCTGGTAGATGCGAAAATCGCGGTTTTGCGTCAGATACCACAGCGTGGGGCGCAGCACGGCGCGGTAGATATAGTAACGGTTGCCGCCGGCTTCTCGCCCGGAGAGGGTCATGCGCGTGATATTGCCGTTGAGATAACGCGGCGCCAACGGATTGCCCCGCAGCTCCAGCGTGATTTTTTGTCCCAGCAGCGCTTTCAGATCGAGCCGATTGTCGGGGCTGAGCAGCTCGACGTCGAATTCGAACAGGCCGGCCAGTTTTTCCTCACCGGAAAGGCTTCTGAACAACAGCTGATGGGCGGGCAAAGGCGTGTGCGCAATGATAAGACGATCCATACTATTCCCCGGTTTAGGCATAGCTACCGCACGAGAATTGACGCGCGATCCCGATGGCGTATCTGTCACGAATGGAGACAGGAACTGACGAAAGATTTAACAAAGTTTACACAAAGGCACGATTTGTGCAGTCTACAATAGAGCACTGCATTTGCAAAATAGCCTTGTGGATCAATGCTCAATTCGTTAACTTGCTCACGATCTTGTTTTTTATCATTTAAAACATATGGATGCGGGTAGATCATTTTTTATCTCAAATTATTGGGCAATTGGTAATACCAAAAAATAAATGTGTAACACATAAGTCAACGTGCTTATAAAACAACTCTTTTTTTACGTAAAAAAAGTCACTGACTGTTTTTTATCCTTACCATTTGCCAGTTAAAGATGATCAAATATATAAATTTGGCGAATGTTAATTCGGATGATTCCTATTTGGTGGGCGTCCCAGGGCCCGCCGACGGGCCTGGGAACATGCGTTTGAACGGTTGAAAATGCAGCGAATGCCGCCGTTATCGTGGAGAGGAGGCGAAGGAGAGTTGACCTATCAGCTCGCAGAGCCAGATTAAAGCCGGGTCGCGTTGCGCCTGCCGGCCGGCGATCAGCTCAATGGGGAAAGGCGCGATGGCCAACTCGTCAGGCAGCGGGAGAATGCGTACGCGTTGCGGATCGGAAAAATGCCGGGCCGCGCTGGCGGCCAGCGTGGCGATCAGATCGCTGTCGGCGACCACGGCCGGCAGAGCGGCAATGTGTGAAAAGGTCACGGCAACGCGCCGTTGGCCGCCGATTTCCGCCAGACGCCGGTCGACCAACCCTCTGGCAGAGCCGTCGTCTGCCGGTGCGTACAGCCCATGCGGCAGGCTGAGGTAGCGCGCCAGATCCCAGCGGCCGTCCGCCAGCTGTGGGTGTGAACGGCTGGCGATACACACCAGATGTTCTTCAAACAACGTGCGCACATAGTGGCTTTCCGCACCGGAAAGGTGCCCTCCCAGCGCGATATCCACCTCACCGCGATCCAGCTGCCGGTAAATATTGTGGCGATCCAGGCGCGAAACGCGAATATCGATGCCGGGGGCAGTCTGACGCAACCGGCTGATGATGGCGGGCAGCAGCAAGATATCGGCATAGTCGCCGGCCGCCAGCGTAAAACGCCGCTGCCCGGCGGTGGCCGGGTCGAAATGGGCAGGGGGCGCCAACGCCAGATGGATCTGTTCAAGCACCCGCTGTATTTGCGGCATCAACTGGTGGGCGCGCGGCGTGGGCGCCATGGCGCCGCCGCTGCGAATAAACAGCGGATCGTTCAGAAGAATGCGCAGCCGCGCCAATGCATTGCTGACGGAAGGTTGCGCGCGGTTAAGACGCCGGCCTGCGGCGGTGACGTTGCGCGTCTGATACAACGCCTCAAACACCACCAGCAAGTTGAGATCGACGCTGGATAAATTCATTTCATGAATACCCTATATAAAGATAATCCATTTCCAGAATCATACTGCGTTCTTTAGGCTGGAAGTACACGAATTTAGCCTTCAATCAGGGGAAATGATGAACAAAGTCTTGATCACCGGCATTGAGCCGTTCGATGGTGATGCGGTGAATCCTTCCTGGCAGATTGCGCAGGCGTTGGCCGGTGAACATATTGCCGGCGCGGAGATCGTGGTGCTCGAGCTGCCCTGCGTATTGGGCGTGGCCAATCAGCAGTTGATCGCGGCGATTGAGGCATTGCAGCCGCTGGCGGTGATTTGTCTGGGGCTGGCCGGCGGCCGGGCCGAGATATCCCTGGAACGGGTGGCCATCAATCTGATCGATGCCCGCATTCCCGACAATGCTGGTAAACAGCCGATTGACGTGCCGGTGGTGGCCGGCGGGCCGGTGGGCTATTTCAGTACGCTGCCCGTCAAGGCCGCGGTGCAGCAACTGCGCCGGCAGGGGATCCCCGCGGCGGTCTCTTATACGGCAGGCACCTACAACTGCAACCATATTTTTTATGGTCTGCGTCACTATCTGGAGACGCATCATTCGCGGGTCAGGGGCGGGTTCGTGCATATTCCGTACAGCCATGAACTGGCGGCAGCGCACCCGGGCAAGCCGAGCATGGCGCTGGCGACGATGGTGGAAGCGGTGCGCACTGTCGTGCAGGTGACGCTGACGGTAGAGGAAGATGTGCGATTCGGCGATGGCGCCGTACATTAGCCGTACATTAAAAGCAGGGCGTGGCGCACCACGCCCTGCTGCGGGTTATTCGTCGGCGACGCGGATCACCAGTTTGCCGAAATTTTTGCCCTGCAGCAGGCCGATAAACGTCTGCGGCGCCTGCTCCAGCCCGTCGACGATGTCTTCGCGGAACTTGATTTTCCCCTGTTCGACCCAACTGCTCATTTGTTGCAAGAACTCGTCAAAGCGAGCGCCGTAGTCGTCAAAGATGATAAAGCCCTGCATGCGGATGCGTTTGCGCAGGATCAGCCCCTCCAGCAGCGGCAAGCGGTCCGGCCCCGCGGGTAATCCGGTGGCATTGTAATGGGCGATGATGCCGCATACCGGAATGCGCGCTTTGGTGTTCAACAGCGGCAGTACGGCGTCGAACACCGCCCCGCCGACATTCTCGTAATAGATGTCGATACCCTGTGGGCAGACAGCGGCCAACCGTTCGGCAAAGTCTGGGGCGCGGTGATCGATACAGGCGTCGAAACCCAACTCTTCCACTACATAGCGGCATTTTTCCGCACCGCCGGCGACGCCGACGACGCGGCAGCCTTTCAGTTTGCCGATTTGGCCGACCACCGAACCAACCGCACCGCTGGCGGCGGCCACCACCAGCGTTTCACCCGCCTGCGGTTGGCCGATGTCGAGCAGCCCCATGTATGCGGTAAATCCCGGCATGCCGAGCACGCCCAGCAGGCGGGAAGGGTGCGGCAAATGCGGGCCGAGGTTGCGCAGGCCGCTGCCGTCGGACAGCGCATATTCCTGCCAGCCGTCATATCCCAACACCCCATCGCCGACGTTGAAATCGGGATGCTGTGAGGCCGCCACGCGCGATACCGTACCGCCCACCATCACCTGGCCGATCTCCACCGGCGGCGCATAGGAGGGGGCATCGCTCATGCGTCCGCGCATATAAGGATCCAACGACAGATAGACGGTGCGCAGCAGCAGTTGGCCGGCACCGGGTTGCGGTGCGGGGACGGTATCGAGACGGAAGTTCGCCGCCGTCGGTTCGCCGTGCGGACGCGAGGCCAGCAGGAAGCGGCGGTTCTGTTGAGAAGGGGACATCGAAAGCTCCTTTGTGTTGCGGCAAACAAGGTCCGTTAAGCCTAGTCCAGGGGCGCTAAGGGGACGTGACCGAATGTGCTTAGCTCAGAGCGGAACGATCAGCACGTCGATATGACTGATATTGATAAAGCGGGCGGCGGAACAGGAGACTTTGTTCATCATGCTGTCTCGGTGATTGCCGCAGAGCAGCAGGTCAAACGGTTGACGGCGGCTGGCGAATGCCAGGCTGTCACCCAGCTCGCCATGCACGATCAGCGTATCGGCGATAGGGTAGCCGGCGCGTTGGCGCAGTTCTTCCATAAACAGCCGGGTTTCCTCTTCCATCAGCGAGCGCAAATCGCCCAGCATCGGCCCGGCGAAATTATTGTACATTTCCGGATTGGCGAGGGTGCTTAACAGGGTGATGCTGCCGCCGTAAGGGCGAACGATGGAGACGGCCTTTTCCACCAGGCGGTGGCTGTCAGGGGCAACGGCGACGGTGACCAGAACGTTTTGATACCCCATATCCGACTCCTTGTTGTATCCATCGTGTTTCAGGCTGCCGCATCGGCGGCCTTGGTGGAAGCACTGCGTCGGATAAAGGGTAGAACCTGGTGAGCCTAATAAATGTGTTTCATATCACGCGCGGCAATAAAAGCTGAATTTATCCCGGTTATATAGCAATAAAAGATAAAACCGTTGCCGCACGTAATTTCACTGAATTAAAGCACCTGTGCCCACAGCGTTTTCGGCACCTTGCCCAGATCGAACAATTTACCGGCAACCAGCTCGGCGCGACGGTGATCGGCGGCACGGTACATATTGCTCATTTCCGTATCGTTTTCAATGGAGTAGTTCAGTTTGTCGTACACCTTCTCCAGGCTGTCCAAAGAGGAGCATTTACGAAATGTCAGCAGATATTCGAGCGTATCAGTCATGATTAAAATATAGCCTGTTAATAGTTAAAGCCGGGTGAATAACACATGGCGACTCACGGCGACGCCGTCGAGGCAGCGATGTACGACCTGACAAAAATCATTTCAATTAGATAAATTGCACTGGGTAATGATGTCACGCCGCCCGTAGCGGCGCTTTGATAAATCATAATATGCCAGTGCGCCGTCAGCAATCTCAGCCTGCTGATTAATGGAGAAATAGGGAAAGTCTCAGGGCGGTTGACGGCCGACGCGTCGTCATTCGTGCTGTGCACCAGCGCGCGGTGCCGTGCCGGGCCTCTTTTGCGGTGATTTTTTCACCCGGCCGTGGCGCCGTCGCGGCATTGGGCGGTGTTTGTCGCCGCTGCTTGCGTTGAAAAACCGTTTTTTCGATGACGAAATATCAACAGTAAAACAAAACTGCGTTTTATTTTATGACAATGAAGTGATGAAAGCCAAAGCCATGTAAATAATCTCTGGGGTGAGGGGGAATTATCTCGGCGTCAGAAAAAGAAATAAAAAGCATTAAAGTTTTATGAGTTGCCGCCGATATAACGTTTTGGGGAAATTTAACTCAAAAAAAGCATTCTTGCATCGTGCTAATACGGAAACATATCGTTACGTCTGTTAGCTTGTTCACTACGCCTGCGAATCATTGATAAGCCATAATCACCTGATGTTGAAAATTAGAACAGCCTCAGGCGGAGGGCTTAAGTCAAATCCGATAGCTAATAACCTTATAGTTTACATTGGTTATTTTTCAGCTTGGATATTTTTTAGTAACTCAAATGGTTATTTATACTGAGTTTGTTGCCTATATGCAGATTTTTGTTCTGTTATTTTGGTTTGGTGATGCTTTTGTTCGAATTGATCTAAAAAAGATAATTTTTTGGCGGATAAACATTGTTTTTAAGACGTTTTTTTACCTATGGCTGTTTTGTGAGCAAATTGGCGGTCAATAAATGAACGTATTTGGGTGTATTTGGCTTAATTATTTTTTATTTTTGTGATCTATGTCACATTGTATTTAAAATTGCCTCTCACT
>NZ_JVEL01000610.1:0-9141 GCF_001076875.1 Serratia sp. 506_PEND | reverse complement strand
CCGATCTGAACAGCGCGCCGCTGGAAGTGACCGACGCGGCGGGCAACAAAGATTAAAAACACTCCAGAGAAGTATTCAGAGTCAAGCTTTGACTTGCTGGAGGAATACAGTTCAGGAAAAGCAAGGGTTGCGTTAAGTACCTATGATCATGTTTTCGATGTTACAGGTAGTTTTAAAATATTGTATGAATAATGGCGGCATTTTGTGCCGCAGAAAAAGTTCGAAACGGTAGGAGGCATACTAAATACCCAATGTGCCGTTAATCAGGGTGCAGCACTGCCCGCCGATCCAGGGTTCGCCGTCAATAAAGCGCACGCTCACGCGGCCATCTCGATTCAGTTGGGTGCCCTGGCGCACCAGGTAGCCCTGCGCGGTCCGGTCGCCGTCGGGGAAGCGGCTGGCTTGCAGCAAGCGCGCCAGGCAGGCGTTGGCGCTGCCGGTTACCGGATCTTCAATCAAAACACCGCATTCCACCATAAACGCGCGCATTTCGTAATCGGCCGGTTCGGTTGCGGAGCAGGCGCCATAGATCACCACGCCATCCACATCACACGCGGTTTGCAGCTGTTTAATCGTGGCCTGATCCGGCGTTACCGCCAGGCAAGACTGCGCGTCCGGCAGGCGCACCATCAGCCAGCGAATGCCCATCTCGGCAATCACCGGCGGGGTGCCTGCTGCAATCACTGCAGGCCGTAAAGCGGCCGTCAACCGTTCGGTTTCCTCGGCCGCCATTGGGCGGAACTCAACTTCGGGCGCGGCGAACGCCAATGTGCCGTCCGGCAGGATATTGACCGCCACCAGGCCGACGCCGCATTCCTGCATCACCGTTCCAGGCCGTTTGGGCGTCAATCCGGCTTCCAGTAGGGCGTGGGCGGTGCCCAGCGTCGGGTGGCCGGCGAAGGGCAGCTCTTTTTCGGTGGTGAAAATGCGCACCTTATAATCCGCCGCCGGGTGCGTCGGTTTAAGCACAAAGGTGGTTTCCGAAAGGTTGGTCCAACGGGCCAATGCCAGCATCTGCGCGTCGTTCAGCCCTTCGGCTTCCAGCACCACCGCCACGGGATTGCCCTGCAGCGGCGTGGCGGTGAAAACGTCCACCTGTTTGTAGGCGCGGGGTGTCACATCATCACTTCTGAGCATTGGCCATCATCCGTTATCAACAAAACCTGATGATAACGATATTCGCCAATGGCTTCAAAGGGTTGAGTTTTGTTTTGAGATACCCGCCCGTCGCCACTTCAGCCCCGGCTTGGCGAACATCACCAGGTTGCCCAGCAAAATCAGGCACAGGCCCAGCACGGCGTTGAAGTGCCACTGGTAGCCTTCGTAAATCGTTGAGATGGTCAGCGCTACCAGCGGGAACAGCAGGGTGCTGTAGGCCGCCGCGCCGGCGCCGATGCGGCCGAGCAGGCTGAAGTAAGCGGCGAAGGCGATCACCGATCCGAAGATCGCCAGGTACAGCAGGGAGCCGATATAGCGGCTGCTGAATTCCATCTGGAACGATGCGCCCTGCGCCAGGGCGATCAGCGCCATCAGCATCGCGCCGTAGGTCATGGCATAGGTATTGGTGGAAAAAATATCCAGCCCGCGGCGCTGATGGCGCGCGCTGATCATATTGCCCAGCGAGAAGCCGTAGGTGCCGAGCGCGCTCAGGCCGATGCCTTTAAGCAGCTCCGGCGCCATGCGGGTGGCGGCCAGATCTTGCCAGAACAGCGCCACGATGCCGGTCAATCCCAGTAGCGCCGCCGGCAGCAGGTTGGGGCTGGGGCGCTGGCGGAAGAACAGCAGGCTGTTGAGGGCGTTGAACAGCACCGCCATCGAGAAGATCACCGATTCCAGCCCGCTGCTGATGTAAGCCGCTGCGTGGTAAAAGCAGAAGAAGTTGAAGCCGAACACGCAGCAGCCCTGCAGCACGCAGAACAAATGATCGCGCGGGGCGATGCGGCGCAGGCGGCGCGTTAACAACAGCACGGCGAACATCACCGCGGCGGAAATGGCGAAACGGTAAGCGATCGACACGGGAATGGCCACCGGGCCTTCCTGTTGCAGGGTGATCGCAATCCAGGTGGTGCCCCAAATCAGCACCACGGCGAGGTACAACAGCGCATTCATTCTATTTGTTACTCCGAAAAAACCGATGGCGCAGTATCCGCTTTGGCGCGCGGCGGCGCTTGCAGCGCTTTGCGCCCAGTTGCATATTCTTGCGCTTTTTTTGCCAAAAGCGCGGGGCGGCCGCTGGCATGCCGCGGCGCCACTCTTTACACTGTCGGCATGTCGAACAACGGGGCCGGCGATGTCCAACTATCAGGCGTTTGAAACACTGCGTGAACACAAGGCGCGGCTGCACGGCAGCGTGCTGCTGGGCACCGGCGTGGAGCTGGCCGCCTGGTCCAACTGCAACGATCGCGTCACGCAGGAAAGCGCCGACCACCATACCCTGAGCCTGTACGTCGCCGACGGCTATGAGTGCTACCAGCAGGTGCCGGGCGGCTGGCGCAACGGCGGCGGGCCGGATCGGTTCTGCATCATGCCGCGCCAATACGCCTCCACCTGGGATGTGCGCAGCGATCTGTCGTTCGTGCACCTGTATTGCACCGATGGGCATCTGCGCCGGCTGGCGGAGCAAACCTGGGACCGCAGCCCGGCGGCGATCAACGTGGAGCCGCGCAGCTTCGGCGAAGATCCGCAGATCACGTTGCTGTATCGCCAGTTTTTGCTCAACTGCGACTGGCGGGACAGCGCCAATCTGCTGGCGCTCAGCAGCGCGTCGAACCTGCTGATGTCACACCTGATCCAGCGCTACAGCCAGCTGCAGTGGAAGCTGCCGCCGGTGCGCGGCGGGCTGGCCCCTGCGGTAGCCAGGCGGGTGCGTGAATATATCGCAAGCCACCTCGATCGGCCTTTGCTGCTGGCGGATCTGGCGGTGCAGGCCGGGTTGAGCGAATACCATTTCGCCCGCATGTTCAAGCACGCCACTGGCCTGGCGCCGCACCAGTTCGTGATGCGCGCCCGGCTGCAGCGGGCGGAACAGCTGTTGCGGCATAGCCAACAGCCGATCACCGAGATCGCGCTGGCGTGCGGCTTCAGTTCCGCCAGCCATTTCAGCAACCGCTTCAAGGCGGCCTATGGATTTGCTCCGCTGCAGGTGCGGCAGGGGCGCTAACCGAAAGGGAGTGCAGCATGGATCAACAATTTGCCGGGCTGGGCGTGTTGTTTGTCGCCGGATTCGGGCCCATCACGCGTGAGAGCGACGAGAGCAAGGCGTTTTATGTCGAGGCGCTGGGGCTGCCGCTCAAGCCGATGCCGGGCAACGAGAGCTATCTGCTGTCAAAGCAGGGCGCGCTGGACGGCGTGAAGCATTTTGCCCTGTGGCCGCTGGCGCAGGCGGCGCAGTCCTGCTTTGGCGACGATCGCTGGCCGGCGGATCTCGCGGTGCCGCAGGCGTGGATCGAGTTTGACGTAGCCGACATGGCGGTAGCCACCCAGGGGCTGGTCGATCGCGGTTATCGGCTGTTGGTCGCCAACCGCGAAGAGCCGTGGGGGCAAAGCGTTACTCGGTTGCTCAGCCCGGAAGGACTGCTGGTTGGCGTCACCTATACACCTTGGCTGCGTTAGACGCCGTGCCGTTCGTCGCCGTTTCGCAGCGGCGGGCGGCCTAAGAACAAATACGCATTAGCTTAAAGCGATCTGCGCTATAGACCTATCGAATCCCCGAGTTGTTTCCTTCCTTGAAAGCAGTAATCCCGTTCATTGCGTAAAAACCAAGGGCCAGAACGCGCTATTGCCATGCCATTTTACGGCGATTTTCCCTCGTCTTTTTTTGCCGCCAGGTGCCTGATGGTAATAGAGATTATTCTTATATTTCCATCAATGCTTAAGAAATAATAATGATTCTCGTTTTCAACCACGGAAAGGAGAAGGAACGATGAAAACAGTGAAACGAACGGGCATCGCGCTGGCGATAGCCCTGATTTTCCCCCTGGCATTGCCTGCCGCTATGGCGGCGCAACCCTCCCTGACAAACAGTAAGGCGGCGACGATGACGGAAAAACACGGGCAGTTTATTGCGGTCGGTAAAGTGGTGCAGGTGACCTTCGGCGATTTCGCCTTCAAGCTGGATTTTACCGATGACAAGACCATGACCTTCACCGGTATCGGCGAGGCGTCGCAGGGCATCACCGATACGGTGCAGTACACCGCGGTGGAGATTCGGCCGAAGGTCTACATGGTCTATTGGCACGAACCGCAGTCCGGCGACAACGTGACGCATATCGAGGACTTTGAGCGCGGCGAGGTGTACACCAACATCGCCGCCAAGGACGGCAGCTTCACCCATCTGAAAGGGCAGCTGAAAATCGTAGGTCACTCAGGAAACTAAGGAGCAGTTATGAAAAGGCATTGATCACCTGTGCGATCGTCGGCGGCTTGCTGGCGAGTTACCCGGCGTTGTCAACGGATCAGACGGCGCCGCAAAAGTCGGCCGGCAAAGGCGGCTATCATCATGCCCAGCAAAAGCTGAAGGTGGTGGAGGATCTGTACGCGGGCTTCTTCAACCGCCACGACATCGGCGTGGCGCAGAGGCTGATTGTGGAAAACTACAAGCAGCATAACCCGTTCGTCGGCGACGGCATCAAGCCGTTCCTCGATTTCTTCAGCCAGACCTTCAAAGACAATCCGCAATACAGCGCCAAAATATACCGCAGCGCGGTCAACGGCGATCTGGTCTACGTTCACGTCCAATACCAAAATAACCCGCAGGATCGCGGCACCGCCAGCGTGGATATTTATCGGGTGAACGATCAGGGGAAAATCACCGAGCATTGGGACGTCAATCAGGATGTGCCGGAGAAATCGGCTAACGACAATACCATGTTCTGAGTCACAAGGGCCGCTGCGGCGGCCCTCAACGCGCCCGCAACACTTTATTTACTTACATAAATATTAAATGACCGCCGCGTCGAGTAGGCTACGGCCGCCTTTGGCAGTGGTGGTACGGTTGATGGGCGTCATTGTCCCGCCACTGCTTGAGGCGTTTCCCCACATTTCCCGTTATCCCGCGCGTTGATTTTCCACTTTTTTGAACTGATGGCGCAGCTGCAGCGCATTGCAAAGCACCAACACCGCCGTCACGGCGAACACCCAACGGAACCCCATCATCGCCGAAATGCCCGATCCCAGCAGCGGGCCAACCACGTTGCCCAGGTACATAAAGGATTGGTTATAGCCGAAGATGCGCCCGGTCACCTGATCGGAGGAATACTTCAGCAGCAGCGCCTGCACCGCCGGCATCAGCGCGCCGTCGGCAAAACCCAGCAGGAAGCGCAGAATGCCCAGTTGTAATGGCGTATTCACCCAGGCCATCACGGCGAACAGGCCGGTGGTGAACAGCAGCGCGGCGATCAGGATGCGCGCGGTGCCGATGCGATCGCCGAGCCGCCCGAGGCGCGGCGCGGAGATCAGCGCCGCAATGCCGGGCACGGCGGCGATCATCCCGCTGACAAAGGCAATATTGCTGACATCGCCCGACAGCTCGCGGATGAACAGCGTCAGGATCGGGCTGATGGACGAGTTGGCCAGCTGGATCATCAAGGTACAAACGAACAAGGTGACGATCAGCGTCGGATAAGGCAGTGAACGGAACACCGCCTTGCCGCTCAGCTGATCCGCTTTTTTCACCGTAATGCGCCGTTCTTTAATCAGGAACAGCGTCACCAGGAAGCTGACGAACATCAGCCCGGCGGTGACGAAAAATACCACCCGCAGCCCCAGATGATCGGCCATCAGCCCGCCCAAGAGCGGGCCGGCGATGACGCCGGAGATCTGCCCGGTAGAGAGCGTGCCCAGCGCCCAGCCGCTTTTATCGCGCGGCGCCTGCGAGGCGACCAGCGCCATGGCGTTGGGAATATAGCCGGACGTTAGCCCCATCAGAGCGCGCAGCGCGAACAGCTGCCAGACGTTGGTGGCCAGCCCCTGCAGCGCGATGACGATCGCCATGCCCAGCGAGGCGCGCAACAGCATCAGCTTGCGGCCTTTGCGGTCGGCCAGGCTGCCCCACAGCGGCGACACCACCGCCGAGACCAAAAAGGTGCCGCTGAACACCAGTCCGGACCACAGGCTGAGGGATTGATGATCGCTGACGCCGAGCTGTTCGACGTACAGCGGCAGAAAAGGGAGGATTTGGCTCATCGCCAGCCCGGTGAAGAAACACCCGAGCCAGACCGAGATCAGATTGACTTTCCACGCTTCCATCGGCTTACCGTACCACGTTGAATAAGGAGGGATTTATTAAGCAACATAATAATAACACTGCAAATTAATCGGCGAGGGGCAAATGCGTGAGCAAACGTAACCCTGCCGATGCAGTGTCTTTTTTGCTATATATTAATAGCTATATTATCATAGGTAATTAGGTTAAGCCAGAGCGACGCGGTAGCCAGGCAGGGCACTGCGCGATCCGGTGGTGTGAAAGCAGGGATAAACTGAACGCTAGATTGATGCCAATGAAAAAAGATCACCCTGAAGACGTGACGCTGCTGCGCACGCAGTTAATGTCGCTGGTGCGCCGTTTGCGGCGCGAGTCGCGCAGCGACGAAAAATCCTGGGCCCAGCTGATGCTGTTGGGGGCTATCGATCGCCACGGTGGCGAGGCGACGCCGTCGCTGCTGGCGGAATCGGAGCGCATGCGCTCTTCTAACCTGGCGGCCGCGTTGCGCGAGCTGGAAGCCGATGGGCTGCTGGTGCGAACACCGGATGCCGAAGACAAACGCCGGGTGCGGGTGCGCCTGACGCCCGCCGGGCTGGGCCTGCTGCAGCAAAGCCGCAGCCGGCGCGAGGCGTGGCTGCTGGCGGCGATGGAGAGCTGTTTAACGGAGCGGGAGCAGGCGCTGTTGATTGAGGCGGGGGCGTTGATGGCGCGACTGGCGGCGGCGCCAACGGACGAGGAATAATCGCTGGGCGGCCGGTACGCCGCCTCCGCGGTGAGATTACGGCATCGGCCAATCGACCGGCATGGTGCTGACCACGTCCACGTAGCGATCCCAGGCCGATGACCAGAAGTGGGTGAAGGCTTCCAGGGTAAGGTGGATGCCCATCAGGCCCATCACGAACCAGCAGGCGGTAAACAGGCCCAGGCTGCTGAACATGAACGCCATGCCGTTGCGGCTGGTTTTACGGCAAACGACGTTTAACTGGCTGGCGAAGAACATCATCACGGCGCTCAGCAACTCCCAGCGCATCATGACTAAACCGGTGGCAATGGTACTCATCGAACTCGATCCTATGTAACAAAAAGCCGCATCCGGCAGGGCGCCGACAGGGAAATGCGGGGGAAATAACGGGAATAATGTGATTTGTGTCACATTGTAGCATTGGGGCGAACGGGGGCTCAATGGGGATCGCGGTGAAAAAATCGCCGCCGGTAACATTCCAATATGCTGAAACAGTTATGCCATTTCATTAGCAACCTTTTCATGGGGCGGCGCGCCCGATAACGCTATGCTTGCCGGCTTTTCAGTTCCCTGATTTTGCGGGGAAATGTGACGCAAAAGGTACCGGCACCGCATGGCCCTGTTAAAAGAAAAAATTCGCGACCATTCCGCGGAAGAGAGGCTGTTCATCCGCCGGGCGGGCGTGGCGCTGGCGCTGGTGGTGGCCTGTTTCGGCGTGCTGATCGCCAATCTCTACCGGCTGCAAATCCGCCAGCATGGTTTTTACCAGACGCGCTCCAACCAGAACGACATCAAGATGCTGCCGCTCGCTCCCAGCCGCGGGTTAATCTTCGATCGCAACGGCACTCCGCTGGTGCGAAACGTGACACTGTATCGTATCGAGATCACGCCCAGCAAAATCACCGACATGGCGGCGCTGCTGCAGGCGCTGACGCCGATCGTCGATCTGACGCCGGAAGACATCAGCGCGTTTCGCGACGATATGCACCACAACAGCCGCTACAAGCCGGTGACGCTAAAAACCGGGCTGAGCGACACCGAGGTGGCGCGTTTTGCCGTCAATCAATACCGTTTCGACGGGGTAACAATCGATACCTATCAACAGCGTGAATATCCTTACGGCGCTCAGCTGGCGCACGTGCTGGGCTATGTGTCGAAGATCAACGACAGCGATCTCAAGCGCCTGGACAAGGCCGGCCTGAGCGAAAACTACGCCGCCGACCGCAACATCGGCAAACAGGGCATCGAAGCCTATTACGAGTCAGAGCTGCACGGCACCACCGGCTATCAGGAGGTGGAAGTGGATAACCACGGGCGGGTGATCCGGCTGCTGAAGGAGCAGCCGCCGCAGGCCGGCAAAAACATTTACCTGACGCTGGATCTGCCGCTGCAGCAGTACATTGAATCGGTGCTAAAGGGGCAACGCGCCGCGGTGGTGGTGGAAGATCCGCGCGACGGCGGCATTCTGGCGATGGTCTCCAGCCCCAGTTACGATCCCAATCCCTTCGTCAAAGGCATCGGCTATCAGGCCTATAAAACGTTGTTGAGCAATCCGGAGCTGCCGCTCATCAACCGCGTTACCCAAGGGTTGTACCCGCCGGCCTCCACGGTGAAGCCCTATATGGCCGTTTCGGCGCTGTTCGCCGGGGTGATCACGCCCACCACCACCTTTTTCGGCGCGCCGACCTGGACGTTGCCCGGCACCGAGCGCCGTTACCGCGACTGGCTGAAAACCGGCCACGGCATGCTCAATGTCACCAAAGCGATTGAGGAGTCCGCCGATACCTTCTTTTATCAGGTGGCGTATGAGATGGGCATCGATCGCATTCACCATTGGCTGAGCCAATTCGGCTACGGTCAGTCCACCGGCATCGATCTGAACGAAGAGTACCGCGGCGTGCTGCCGAGCCGAGACTGGAAACTGAAAGTGCACAAAAAGGGCTGGTATCAGGGGGATACGGTCTCGGTGGGCATCGGCCAGGGGTATTGGGTGGCGACGCCGATCCAGATGGTAAAAGCGTTGACCACGCTGCTCAACAACGGCAAGGTGAAAACGCCGCACCTGCTGTATTCGCTGCAGCAGGGCAACCGGGTGACGCGCTACCAGCCGCCGGCGCAAGCGGCGCAGATCGGCGATCCCAACTCGCCTTACTGGGGCATCGTGCGCAACGGCATGTACGGCATGGCCAACTTGCCG
>NZ_JVEL01000609.1:0-1336 GCF_001076875.1 Serratia sp. 506_PEND | reverse complement strand
ACGTGAGACACCCCACAACAATAGTGATAATAATGACGCCTAAAAATGTCAGGAAATCCTTACGGAACAGTGCCGGAAAAGCACCAAAGAACAACGTCGTCCATGAGAAACCGTAAAACCCTTTTACCGTCTCACCTGTTTTTTTGTTTTCCATATTGATAATCGTTGCCATGTATATAACACCTGTTCAATTTATATAAAAGTAAAGAAATAATCTCACAAGAAAAACAACACCTCGCAGATCAAAATGAAGTAAAGTGAGCATTTTTTAAGAAATATGATAACAGACAAAATCAACCAATGTTTACACTACCACCACCAATCAACATACCACCACAACTAACAGCATCATTAGTGCGTGCTGCTGGTTTCCCATCGATAAAAACACTTGATGAGCCACTGCTAATCATTCGATTATGACCATGAGATATCAGAGTATCACCTTTGCGCGCTAATGGTTTATTATCGACATTAACAGATGAAGAACCTGAACTCACTGGTGTAGGAGAATGGCTGTCATGACCAGTATCTTTATCTCCAATTTTTACTGCATTTCCCATATACGCCCTCATTTAACTTATTGATTTAGAGAATAATCAACGAACTAAAACAACTTGCCCATTAATAATAGAAAAATAAGGTGAATAACCAAATACTGGTTTCCCTTTTGAATTGTTGAACCCTAATGGTGAATTCTGAAAATACCCCACCCCCATTCTAAATAGGCGACCATGATTATAAGTCATTAATGTATATTTACTCCAGTCAATAGGTGTGGGCGTCAATGATTTATCCAAGACATGTGCAGGAAAGTCAGTAGACACAAACATCATCCCTGTCGTCGTTCCTTCTGCATATGCCATCTCTGAGCTTGATATTTTCGCAATTTCTTTAAGACCATCAATATCACGACGTTGCATCATCCACCATATTTTTTCATATGCTTTACGGATCATGGGAAGATCTTTATCCGTGACAGGCGTGGCCTTCTCCCATGTCCATAAAGGTAAGTCATGAACAATGAGATTGCTACTCAATTTATATAAACCATTATCATCATGATAGCTTCTATTATTTACCGCATTACCTTCAATAATTTTCGAACTATATGGACCTCCGTAATAGTGTGAGGATTCACGAGCTGTGATTTTATGTTTTTCGTTCACTGTCAACTTAAATCTGGCAATTTCTGTATGAATATTTTTAGTATCTTTACTGATAATGAGTTCACAAGATGAATCTGGAAATAGTGTTTTTGGGTCATCTGTATCCTGCCCTCCCATAAGCAATTCAATATAGTTGCTGCCATTACCCAACATAGCTGATGCGTTAAACC